>JAYUSV010000144.1:0-23636 GCA_043755495.1 Synechococcales cyanobacterium | reverse complement strand
AAGGGTGTCTATTTCAAAACTTGGTAGAGGGCGCTGACAAAGCAGTGCTATTACTAGTTTAGAACAGATGGGAGCATATTTATACGCATGTCCCTAACCTATGATCGCCCCCATATCTAAACAGATTTACAATACTATCACCGCTCAAAAAATCTTCTATTGGAGTAAGTTTGGGGTAATAATTAATGCAAATTTCTATAAAGAAGTTACAGAGACAATTTCTAGCTGCTTCACTGGTCATCATTATGGAGAGTTTGGGAAGCCCAATATTTTGATTAACAATGTGGAAGCAGCCCCCAAAATAATTGTAACCAGCGTCCAGAGCTTGCCGTCTTGGTTCTTTACTCGATCATCCAAGCTGGCTAAGTGTTGCTTAATTATGCCTCGTTTTCATGGTATCTAGCCATTGGCATACTCCCTGGCCTAAAAAGCACAGGAATTCTTGTTCACGGTTCACGGAGGAATGCCTCTACAGTCTTTAATCTATCTTCATGTTGAAAGATCCAGAAGAAGCTTTCTCGCGTATATCAATACAAGTAGAACAAACTTTCTGGGAGATATGCTGGGAGTAATTGATGAAGACTGATTTATCTTTGATACTGAACATATTGCCGAATATGCTGTAGGTGTATTAGAAGCACCGGAAGAACATGCTGATACAATAAGGTTGTAGCTTATATATCTTCTATGCCCAGTGACGATTCTCTTTCTGCTCCAGCAGATGCAACTGAGAAGTTACCTCAACCAGATTCCTCTCTCATCCAGCAAATTGTCAATCAAAACAGATCTGCTTTGTCGGCGCTGTATGATCGATATGCGCGGGTGGTTTATTCTGTGGCTTACCGCAGCTTAAGTTCTGTGGAAGAAAGCGAAGAGGTGGTAATGGACGTGTTTGCAAAAATTTGGATGACGGCTGCATCTTATGACTCGACCAAAGCGCGGGTCGATACTTGGATTTTTATGATGACCCGGAGTCGGGTACTCGATCGACTGCGTTCTAAGCAGCGGCGAGGCAAGGTAACTACGGCAATCACGGTTTTTGATACCCCCACAACTACCACTGATGCCAGTTTAGATCTAGAAGTTGCCGAGCGGCGGCAAGTAGTGCTAACTGCTTTAGCCAGTTTACCTGCTGAACAGCGACAAGCATTAGAACTAGCTTACTATCAGGGCTGGAGTCAGCGAGAGATTGCTGAGCACACCGCCACCGCTTTGGGCACTGTCAAAACCCGTATTCGGTTGGGGTTAGAAAAACTACGATCGATTCCTCAATTACTTGATTCTCTCTAATCCTAATCGCCGGAGCAATTTGTGACTAACTCATTCTCACCTGAAGATCATCCTCAAAAAGGCGATAATCCAGATACTGTCGCTGCTGCTCTCGATATCTTAGGAGAGCAAACCGTATTCGATCAGGAATTAGCTAACTCGGCTATTCTGCAAGCAGAATTAGCTGAGTTTCAGGCCGCTGCCAATGGTCTGGCTTATGGTGTGCCCCTAGAGCCATTGCCTACTAGTTTAAAGAACAAACTATTTGCCCGTCTGGATCGAACTACAGCAAAACCAGCAAACTTATTAGATCTCATGGATTGGTCGATCGCAGAATTACAACAAGTAGCGATGGATTTACCCAACTGGGAGCCATTTCCGATGCCGAAGGGTTCTGAGATGGTGATTTGGCAAGTAGATGAAGTTAATGCACAGCTAGCTTATTTCCTGCGAATTAAACAGGCCGGAAAACTGCCCCAACATTGGCACGCTACCGGAGAATCTATTTTGGTTTTGGAAGGTAATTTTATTGATGAAGATGGCCAAGTGTATGAGGTAGGCGATCAATCTTTTGCCGCCGCCAACACCAGCCATCAACCCACCACTACTATGGGCTGTCTAATTTTGGCAGTCACTTCTACTAACGACAAAATTCTGGCTCTATTTTAGACCACTGGCTCAGCTTGAAGATGTTGTAATAGCCCAAACAATTCATCGTCACTGAGTAGAGCGCTGGCACGTTTGTTGTATAACGACACCATATACTCTCGGCCTCGATCTTTAGACCAACCCAGACGCTTTAGTTCCATATTAATCATCGGAATCATATCGGTCACACTCAAAGGAGGCTCAGCAATTGGCACCATAGCTTCATCTAAAGGAGCTTCATCAACAGTAACTTTTGGTAATGAATCTGGAGTAGACGCGGCTTTCTTGCTGCGACTATTCTTCGCAACCGGCACTTCTGGGACGACTTCTATTGATAACTCTGGTAAGATCGCTGGAACTTCTGGTGGGGTTAAATCCACTACAACTTTGCCATTAGTGATTGGTATAGTATTTTCTGCTTCAGGTTCAGCAAAACTGGGTGCGGCATCAAAATCTATTGGTTGCTCCAAAATTTCGCTGGCAACTCCTACCTGAATTCTGATTGGTTCTACTGCTGGTATGGCAGGCACTGATGGGAGCGATATTTCCTCGACAATGATTGGTGATGCGATGGTTTCTACCAAAGCTACTACTGGTGCTGGCAAGTTTGCTACTGGTTCACTGTTAACCAAAACCTCTGGATGTGTACTTTCGATAATGGCTTCGCTGGTGCTTTCGGCAATCGAATTAGTTAAGCCGATCGGCAAATCGGGTAAGGGGGTAACTGTCAAATTCACTGGTTCATGAGCTGACTGTTGCAAGTCCCGAATTCCTAAAATTGTTAACGCTCGTTCCATAGCGCAATTTTCGGCCAGCATCAAGTTAGCATCCGCCGCCAAAGTACTGACTAAAATAGTGTTGGCCAATGACACTGACACTTTCACTACATATTGATCGCCGTGAATTTGCACCAAATCACTAATAATGCTGCCTTGGGGGTATTGCTGCCGAAATCGATCGCCAAGGACGCTCACAAAATTATCGAACATAGGTTTAAGCTCACTCATCAATTCTCATAGTACAAGGTTATCATCATCTCGTCATTTCTGCTAGTATGTTTCTGGCACCTCCACCAATTCAAATCTGAGTGCAATCCCATCATGGCCAAACAACCTCGATCGATCTATGTCTGCAATGAATGTGGAGCGGAGTCTGGCCAGTGGTTTGGTAAATGCTCCGCCTGTGGCACTTTCAACTCTATGGTTGAGCAATTGCCCACTATGACCAAGGCCGCCAGTGGCCGGATTGTTAGCAGAGCTACCGTTCAAACCAATCAGACCATTGCCCCGAAATCTCGCGCCGCCGTCACGCTCCCAGAAATTAGTGACAGTGAAGAACAGCGCTGGAGTTCTGGCTACGGTGAGTTCGATCGAGTCCTTGGCGGCGGCATTGTGCCCGGATCTTTGGTGTTGATCGGTGGTGATCCGGGCATTGGCAAGTCTACCCTACTATTGCAAACTGCCAATGAGCTAGCCAAGCACTACCGAGTGCTATACGTATGTGGAGAAGAGTCAGGGAAACAAATTAAACTGCGGGCGGGCAGACTGGGCGTAGATTGCCAGAGTCCAAACCTATACATTTTGGCCGAAACCGATATGGATGATGTGGTGCAGGAAATCACTTCTCTCAAGCCCCATGTGGCAATTATTGACAGTATCCAAACTGTATATCTGCCCAGCTTGGCCTCGGCAGCAGGCTCGGTGGCGCAAGTGCGAGAATGTACGGCTTCGCTGATGCAAATTGCTAAACGCCAAGATACCAGTATGTTTTTGGTGGGCCATGTGACCAAAGAAGGAGCGATCGCTGGCCCCAAGGTATTAGAGCATTTGGTAGATACGGTGTTGTATTTTGAGGGCGATCGATTTGCAGTGCATCGGTTACTGCGATCAGTAAAAAATCGGTTTGGGGCGACTCATGAGCTAGGGGTATTTGAGATGGTCGATAAGGGTTTGGTGGAAGTTACTAATCCTTCTCAGCTATTTTTGGGCAATATTGATGATCAGTCGCCCGGGACTTCGATCGTGGTGGCCTGTGAGGGTACCAGACCGCTGGTAGTAGAGCTACAGGCATTGGTAAGTCCTACCAGCTATCCATCGCCTCGGCGGGCGGGTACAGGGATAGATTACAACCGTTTGGTGCAAATTTTAGCGGTGTTGGAAAAAAGGGTCGGGATTCCGCTTTCTAAGTTGGATGCTTATTTGTCGGTGGCGGGAGGTTTGAATGTAAATGAGCCTGCGGTGGATTTGGGCATGGCGATCGCCATTGTGGCTAGTTTCCGTGATCGCACGGTGGCTCCCCATACGGTAGCAATTGGTGAGGTGGGTTTAGGTGGTCAGATTCGATCGGTTTCTCAGTTGGAGCTAAGACTTAAGGAGGCAGTAAAGCTGGGGTTTAAGCGGGCAATCGTGCCCAAGAGTCAATCTTTGCCCACTATTCCTGGTTTGGAGTTGGTACCGGTGGCTAAGTTATTGGATGCGATCATTGCAGCGTTACCTGCCGATAGTTAAATCTACCCAAAATCATCAGATCAATTAAAGGGGCTGGCGGTATGTAGTCTGTCGCCAGAGATTACTTTGTAGTCATGCACATTGTGGAGATCAATGAGAGTGCATCATCTTCCTGGTAACTAAAAACCCCCTGCTTGGCAGGGGGAAAAGCTAAAAAACCAGATCTACATTTCTGCCGCAGCTCGTTCAATCAAACTAATTGCCAAAGTCTGAGTACCAGTATGAGAGTAGTAATTTGTAGACATATCAATGAAAGCACCAAGGTAATCGAGCTTATCATCGGCCACTTCCACAAAACCACGCAAGTTACCCACCACCATTTCTGGCGATAGACCGCGATCTTCCACAAAACTGCTCATCCAGCCCCGAACCGAATCCATACTCTGGTTAATGAAACCCAACTGACCACCACTGTCGCCGCCAGGAATAACATCGCGGATACCTTGGAAAGTCTTGTTGCCTTCTAACTGATCTGGACCCATGCCACTTAGGCCATCGATCGCCTTAATAATAAAGTCTGGACCTAAGGGCACCAAACCATCAAAACAAATAAGCGCAGCCATCCGCATCAACGATGGACCGCTGTATTGATCCATCAAAGCCGCCAAGAAATCGCCCACGCTGTCACCAGGTAGACCATTAATTTGGCAGTAAGCCACAATTTCGGCCACCAGCTTTACGCCTAGGTCGATAGTCTGGGCTGTTTCGGCTTTGGGAGTAATTTTATTCAAAAAGCCCAGTAGGGGAATACTTTCACCCACTTTGCTGGCCATTGCTGCTGTACCTAAAGCACTAGAACCTGCATCCACAGTTTCATAGAGCCACATTGCAGTTTGGTATCCTTGAGACTTGTCATTATACAAAGCCACTGCCCGCTCCCCGATCGCCTGAATATACTCGGGGTCATCGGTGCCAGTTACCACCTTAATGGTGTTTTCAAAACCCACTGTGTTTTGCCATTGGCCAGGAATCACAAAATCCAGCGAATTCAGCGCCATCACTGTAATACCGCCAGTGGCTAGGTTATCAACAGCTTCAAAAATTGGTTTACTCATCAATAGACTCCTTAGTTTTTACAAATTACTGTAGCTATTTCAACTTGCTGAGTCCGTCCAGGTTAAACTTCTTCAGCCAAGTCATCCGGTTATCGGCGGTAAAAGAAGCATCACGAGAAGCTACCTTTACTTGGAATTTTTTCACCAACACGCCAGTGCTCTTTAAGGGGGTTTCTACTAACATCGGGAAACCACTGAGCTTTTCGGTGCTTTTTTGATATTTGTTGGCTGCTGCGGGCAGGCTGGTGGTATCGCTAATGGATAATACCGCCACATTCTTGCCGCCTTTATTTAGCTTGGCTTCCGCAAAGCCTTTTTTCTCTTGGGAGAACACCCGATCGAAGCCATCGGCATCGGCAGGGAAAAATTTATTAAACTCGCTGCCCTGGGTGGCATCTTTAGCTACGGCTTTTTCTGCCCCCCGAGCGGTGGTATCTTTTTGCACCTGAGCAAACTTAGAAGGTTCTTTCTGGAAGCATCCGGGGATGAACAGTACCAACGAAAGGACGATCGGAATCAATACTTTGCGCCAGTCAACACGCCAATTGGAAAAGATCATAAAACTTACAGGTAACGCAGATCTTTTTAATTCTCACCTACTTTATCCAGTGATGAGGTTAAGGTTTATGGACTTGACAAATATCACCCGATGCTATCGGCAAAAACAATAGTACGATGCAGCCTCACTGTGATCCCACATCAGCCAGAGAATGTTAAGTTTCTTTGCTCATCTCCTAATCTGGTAGGCGATCGAACAGCGGATAGTGAGATGATGTGTACCATCCAAGAGATAATCTCGATCTATAAAAACTTATCGCGTTCTTTATTCATCATTAATTAATTAAGCCAGAATTTCCCATGAGAAACATGCTCAAGCGACTCCTATTAATGGTTGTAGCAACTTTGGTGTTCGCCTTCCAATCCCTTACATTTCCTGCCCAAGCCGTAGAATTGGACGCTGCCACCCGTACTGTGGTGCTCAATCCAGAGGGTGAAACCGTCACCATGAGCATGAAGCAAGTGGTTACTGGACGTAGATTGTTCAGCGATACCTGCGCCCAGTGTCACGCTGGTGGTGTAACCAAGACAGACTTTAACGTTGGTCTTAGCCCCCGCGATTTGTCTGGTGCTACCCCTGCCCGTAACAACGTCAACGCCTTGGTCGATTATTTGAAGCACCCCACCACCTACGACGGGGAAACTTCGATATCTGAACTCCACCCCGCCACGGAAAGTGCGGATATCTTTACCGAGATGAAAAACCTCTCTGATTCTGACCTGACGGCGATTGCTGGTCACATTCTAATGCAGCCCAAAATCATGGGTGAGCAATGGGGTGGCGGTAAAACCGTTCGCTAGCATCTCTTTCTCCCAGACCGACTTAATTGTTAAGGTTTTGATACAGTGGCTCTAGGTGATAACCACCGGGGGCTTCTGCCGGTTAAAATGTTGTGATAGAAAAATCTTTGCTGCTTAGCAGCACCCGTTCTTAGAGGAGAACTATTTTGAAGAAATTAATTTCACTGTTCACTGTGGCTTTTGCAGTGGTATTTATGGCCTTTTCGGCTCCTGCATTCGCTGGCGACGCGGCTAGCGGCGGCAAAATCTTCAGCGCTAACTGTGCTGCTTGTCATGCCGGTGGCAACAACGTAATCATGGCCAATAAAACCTTGAAAAAGGAAGCCTTGGCTCAGTACGGTATGAACTCGATCGAGGCCATTACAACCCAAGTAACCAAGGGTAAAAATGCAATGCCTGCTTTTGGTGGTCGTTTAAGCGCTGCTCAAATCGAAGATGTAGCCACCTACGTACTTTCTCAATCTGAAAAAGGTTGGTAATTAGTCTAGCAGCCAAATTAGTCTATATCACTCAAAAGTTAAAACTGACCGAGCTTTTTAAAGCTCGGTTAGTTTTAACTTTTGTAACAAACCTAGTTTTAGTAACAAAGCTGTTACACTAGAGGCTACCGATGGTGAAGAAAATTCATGACAAATTGGCACTGGCAAAATACCCAAAATCGTCCCTATCTAACCTGTGACTTGTTGGTAGATTGGCAGCATGGTTTCTTGACTAAACATTTTGCCCCACTTGACCCACCACAAATTACCGAGCAAATGTCGCCGACGGCTACTAGTACTCAGGTAAAACAAGTGCATGGCAATATTGTGCTCAGTCCATCTGAAACGATCGATGCATCTTTAAAAGAATTAGAAACCGGCATAGCGATGGCCGATGGATTAGTTGCTGATGGTGAGCACCAGGCTTTATGGGTGGCCAGCGCTGACTGCAATCCAATTTTATTAGCCGATACTCATACCGGTATGGTGTCAGCAGTTCATGCTGGTTGGCGTGGTACAGCCCAGGGGATTGTGGGTGTGGCAGTCAATAAGCTACTGGCTTTAGGTACAGTACCTGCCAATTTGCGAGTGGCGATCGGACCAGCGATCGATGGTGAAGTTTATCAGGTAACTACTGGGGTCGCCGCCGAAGTTTGTCTCTCAATTTTGCCGGAGCTACAGGGTGCCGAGCCAGCCAAAATTCTTGATCAAGCATTGAGTCTCAAGGATTCGCCTCTCTTACCAGATGAGCAGCCCGGCAGGATTCGGTTAGATGTGCGGCGGGTGAACTTATGGCAACTGCGACAGTTGGGCTTGACCGATCAGCAGATTTCGATCGCCCCCCACTGCACTTTTCAAGAACCAGACAACTTTTTCTCTTACCGCCGAGAAAAGCTGAAAAAGATTCAGTGGTCGGGAATTGTTTCGCGGGGAGCATAAAGCTTTGGCATCTGTTGTTTTTTTGCTGTTGGGCATCGCCATTGGTGCTCTGTCGGGGATTTATTGGTATCGAGCGAAAACTTTGGCTCAACTTCGATCTATCTTAGAAGTCTTGGACTATCGGCAGCCCGAAAATGTCTCGTTACCGATGGCTTCTCAACTGCGTCGCAAAGCTGCACAGCTACAGCAAGAGCGAGAATATTTAAAATCTCAGCTCAAAGATTGGCAAGTAGTCTTACAAAATGCCCCGATCGGCTATTTACAGCTCGATGAAGACAATCAAATTTTGTGGTGTAATGACCTCACCCAAGAACTGCTGCATATGGAAAACTGGCAGCCCGGTCAACAGCGACTATTACTAGAAACAGTGCGTTCTTATGAGCTAGATAAACTAATTCAAAAAACTCGCTCTGATAAGGAGAACCAAACTTTAGAATGGCAATTCTACCCCAGCTATATTGACACAGCCACTGATAGTGTTGGTATCACGCTCAAAGCATCTACTGTGTCACTATCCGATCGCAATGTGGGCATCTTTTTAGAAAATCGTCAGCCACTCATTGACCTTTCCCAGCAGCGTACCCGCTGGGCTAGCGACCTAGCACATGAATTGCGAACTCCCTTAACATCGATTCGACTGGTGGCAGAAACATTAGAAAGCAAAGTAGATGCTGATAGTGTTCATTGGTTGGGGCGAATGTTAGCCGAAATCGATCGACTCAGCCGCTTAGTACAAGATTTCTTAGATCTGAATAGCTTAGAAGAAGCACCTAGCCAAAATATCACCCTGCGGCCAGTGGAAATAAGTGAAATTGTGAACACAGCTTGGCAAAGCTTGGAACCATTTGCCAGCCAAAAAGAAGTTACGTTGGTGCAAACTGGTGAAGGCGTTTTTTCGGTGTTGGCCGATCCCAGTCGTCTAGCCCAGGTGTTGATTAACTTATTTGATAATGCCATTAAATTTAGTCCTCACCAATCAGAGATTCTGATTAACAGTTCAGTTAAAGACAGTTGTATTCAACTTGAAATACTAGATCAAGGGCAGGGTTTTGCCCCCAAAGATTTGCCCTATGTGTTCGATCGACTATATCGCGGTGATGTTTCTCGGCATCAAGATCAGCAAGACGATAGTATGACCACCAGTAATGGTTTGGGTTTGGCGATTGTCAAACAAATTGTTTTGGCACACAGAGGTACGGTTGTAGCCAGTAATCAGCCATTAGGGGGTGGTCGGGTGGTGATTTCTATACCCCAACAATCAGCTCAGAATATCCGCCGATCGGTTGTTCAAGCTCGGCTCTAGAAAAACCGACAATTTGTTGTTTAACTATAAAAAACTCCTGTGAAAACATCTATCGTTATTTTTGCCACAACTTTATTTTTCTCAACTCCTACTTATGCATTTACCCAAAGTAGTCAGCAAGGAAACGAAATAATCATTAATGGCAATACTCCAATCTCAATGCCTTGGCGAATTCGTAGCAATAAGCTGCAACTGAGTGATACTGGCTTGATGTATCAAATGGGATTAAGGTTATCTAGTTCAGAGAATTATCGTAGTCAGCCGGTAGATGCTTTTGGCACGGTGAAATCTTTTCAGCCTTTGGTGGCTACTATCGATCGACAATACCGCTATTTGGATGTCACCACCTTGGCCAAAAATATTGGTTGGCGCTGGCAAGTTACTGGTAATCGACTCCAAGTTAATACGACCAAAACCGAAATTAGTAAGGTCAATGCTAACGGTTTAGGCAGCGATCGAGCTGAAATTCAGATCGAAACTGAAGCGGTGGTGCCCTGGCGCTTAAGCCAAGATGCCACCTACGGCTTTTTGACTATTTATACTGCCGCAAAACCCTCACTAATTCAAGCAACCGTGGCACCAGGGACAGTTCCGGGCAGCACCGAACCTGGAGATGAACAAAATATTACCAACACCAGCTTTAAAGTTACTGGCAAAGATCAAAAGACCGTGATTCAGTTTCCGATTAAACTGGGCAGCCGTGCGCGGGCGATCGGCACCGGCAAAGGAATCAAAATTGAAATATCTCCCACAGCGATGGCAGAATGGAAAATTGCCTGGGCACCGGGGATCACCTGGCAGCAAAAATGGCAGAGTTCTGCTGGTCAGCAATTTCCGTTATCGATTTTGGAGTTAGATCCGCAAAAAGTCAGTCTGCGGCCAATTTTTGGCCAAGCTAACGTGGTCGGCAGTAGCCCGATCGGAACCATTGCTAATAGTAATGGAGCAGCAGCAGCGATCAATGGTGGTTATTTTAATCGCAATACCCGCCAGCCCTTGGGCGCTATTAAAGTTGGCGGAAAATGGCTCTCTAGCCCCATTTTGGGAAGAGCAGCACTGGGTTGGCAAGAACGGGGCGGTTGGCAGATTGGACGCTTGAGCTATAGCGAAAAGATCACCAGCAGTCGTGGTCAAGTGATAAATAATTTGTTGAACAGTGGCTTGAGCCAAGGCGCGGTTGGCCGTTATTCGATCGATTGGGGCAATACTTATCAACCGCTCACTAATAATGAGCTGATTTTGACAGTTCAAGGTGGCAGGGTACAGCAAGTAACCAGTGAGGGCGCGGCCAGTGCTGCCGTTAGCGTCTCGATCCCTCGGCGAGATGGCTATTTGTTGATTGGGCGGGGCGGAGCTTTGGCTGATTGGGCGGTGGGGACAACGGTGCAAATCGCTGCCAACAGCAGTCCGGCTGGGTTCGATCGACTGCCCAATGTGTTGGGAGCGGGTCCTTGGCTAGTGCAACAGCGGCAGATAGTGTTAGATACCACGGCAGAAAAATTTGGCAGCGGCTTTGGCCCACAGTCGGTGGCGGCGCGCAGTGCGATTGCGATAAATGCCCAAGGTAAACTGTGGGTAGTGAGTGCTCTCGATCGGGTGGGGGGCAAAGGGCCAACTCTAGGAGAATTGGCTAAGATGTTGCAAGAAATGGGAGCAGTGGATGCCTTAAACCTAGATGGAGGAAGCTCTACGAGCTTATTTTTGGGTGGACAATTGGTGAACCGATCGCCTGCGACTACGGCCAAGGTCAATAGTGGTTTAGGTATTTTTCTGAATTTTGTGGGAAATTGATGATTACAATGTGAACCTTTTTTAGTTAAAATCTGGGAGAAGTAACTCAATACCAATCAAACTATATGCCAGATATTCAACTGTTACCAGAAATCCCTAGCACTGTTGCCGCTACTGAGTTGCGTCCTTGGGGTTCTTTTACGATTTTAGAAGAAGCCAAAGGGTACAAAATTAAACGGATTGAGGTAAAGCCTAATCACCGTCTGAGTCTTCAGATGCATCATCACCGTAGTGAGCATTGGATTGTGGTGTCAGGAACCGCAAAAGTGACTTGTGGTGGCAAAGAAGAAATATTGAGCTGTAATCAATCTACTTATGTCCCGCCTTGCACTCTGCATCGGCTAGAAAATCCAGGAGTGATTCCGCTAGTGATGATTGAGGTTCAGAATGGTGAATATTTGGGTGAAGATGACATTGTGCGGGTGGAAGATGATTATGCTAGAACTCCGTTAACTTAAATTTATTTTTGCTCCAAGAAAAAATCGCTGCATGAATGCGGGGGTGGTTCGTTCCTCAAGTATGATTTGAATCTATATAGCTTTAGCCATTATGCCTGTGACTCTATCTGGACAGCTAATCATCGATCGATATCGCCAACGCATTGCCGCCAGCGAACGCACCCGCTTAACCAAAACTGATCTAGCTGAACTGATTGTAGAATTCATCGATCGGCTAGCCATCACTAAAACCAAAGCCAAAATTCAAGAACTCTGTACTGCCGAAATTGCTCTGCTAGAAGAAGGCTATCCCCAAGCCACGATCGGCAAAGTCTATTTGCCCATGTACCGTAAGGCTATCCAGACCGCTGTAGCTGATGGCCTGCTGCCCCTTACCAAAAATACCAGTCAAGAATATACCTATAGCAAACGCAATAGTGCTGAAACTGGCACGGCGATCGATCACTTTGCTCTGGACTATCTCAAATACGACAGTGCCACCTATAGCCAGTTTGCGGGCATCTCTGCCGAACGCAATAATTTAAAGCAAGACAATCTGCAACCAGTGAATCCCGATGTTTTTTTGGCAGTTGCGGCTGATTTACTGAACTCAGATGATCCCTTTGATTTGGCAGTGGGTATTGCGGCCACTACCGGTAGGAGGTTTTCGGAAGTTGTTGCTAAAGGTACCTTAACAGCGACCAATGATCTGTATTGGATTAGCTTTGCCGGTCAACTTAAAAAACGCACCGCAGCTAATAGTTATTTAACTCCTTGTCTATTACCGGCGGTGATTGTCCTCGATGCCTGGGAACGCTTTCGTCAACACCCCCGCATCGCTGCGCTGGCCGATTTTTCGGCGATCCAGATTAACCGTAGTTTGGCAGATTCTGTGAAGAGATCGGTCATTCGTAACTTTAGTGATACTGGCATTGTGCCTATTCTGCCCAGCGAATCGGCAGTGACTGTCCATAATCTGCGGGGAATTTACGGCGAAATTTGTACCCACTTTTTCTGTCCGCCAGATCGAGCGGTTTCTCGTTTTGTGCAAGAAAGACTGGGACATGTGATTTCTGCTGATGAACTCAAACGCGCTAATTCTTCCGCAACTCAACATTATTTTCATTATTATTTGGTAGACAGCAACGGTCAACATTTAGGTGCCAAAGGCATCAAATTAGATCGTTCTTCGCCAACTGATATTGTGGCTGATGACTACGAAGGTTTAGATGCGATGCCAGTGCAACTAGAGTTGCTGGCTAATCCGACTACCAAAAAATCAGTTGGTAAAGTAGCCAAAAAACCGATCGCCGAAAGGGTAAATGAGATTCTCCCTACTTCCGCCGATACCGATGAATCTTTGCCCCCCGAAACTCCAACCATCGATCCTCAGCAGTTCGCCGCTCTCCAACAAGAGGTCAGTCGTTTATGGCAACATCTGAACTCTACTAATAGTTCCCAGCCGCAGGTTAACCCAGAAGGACTAACTAATGTGCAAAATACATCCGCACAACTGACTCAAGAATTAGCTGCTGCCCATAGCCGTATCACCGAACTAGAACAAGAAGTAGCTACTTTATACCAAAACAATCTAGGCTATCAGCAAAGAATTGCACAGTTGATGAATGTTTTGCAGCCCTCTAGAACCAATCCTTCCGAGAAAACATCATCTCCTCAAATATCTGTAGAGCCGGCAGTGCTCAAACCCCAGCGCCGTGTGCCTGCGGCTACTAAAATATTGGCAGCGATCGATACCATCATGCTCTGGAATCATCAAAACGACCAAAAGTTTGCTATTTCTCAAACTCTGCTGCTTAAGGCCACCGGCTGTAATTTGCCCGCCATTAAACGGGTGCTTGAAGAACAGGCTAAGCTGATCGATCAACATCATGCCGAATATGATATCCAACCCCGCCACCAATCTAAAAAGATCGACCTAATCTTAGATTTTATGCAGCAGCACTAAAGTTATGATCAATCCAAGGGCTGGCCAAAAATTGTAGTGGTAAAAGCGCTGGGACTGCACAACAGTTGTTTAGCTACTTGTAACATGGCAATGCTGCGGTTATCAAACACGCGATCGTCATCAATAATTACTTCGATACGGCGAATCAACGCCAGGCCAGCATATTGCAGCACCTTAGCTAAAAAATCTGGCCGGTCAGCGAAGATGGCGGGAAAGTTTTGGCGATAGCTGTCAAACAAACTAAACAAAATCGGTTGCAAGCTATTCAGCGGGACGATCGCTAGCTGTAAAGATTCATTGATGCTCAGTTCGCTACTAACTACCAAGTTTTCTAGCCAGAGCTGTAAATAACTATTAATTAAATTCCCCAAGTCTACAGCAGGATCACCCCAGCGAGCAGATTCCCAGTCTAGGAAACGAATTCTGCTGTCGGTGGCTGGAGGCGTTGGAGAGTGATGAATTAGTAAGTTATTGAGCTTTAAGTCGTTGTGGACGAGGCAGCATGCCTGGTAGTCTTGGGCTAGTTGCTCCACAGCGGCGGCGAGGCTGGGGTATTGCTGATAGAGTTTGTAAAAGCGCAGGCAGTCGATCGGGGTAACGGCAAAAATGCCAGAGTGAATTCGATTCAGGCGGCGGGCGACTTTATGTCCAGGGTTAGCCGGATTTCCGAGGCTGGTTTCGAGGGGCTCTTGCCAGTTGCTGTGATAGGTCGATCGATGAACTAGTGCCAGTTTTTGGCCAAGTTCTTTGGCGATTTCTGGGTCATATTCTTGATCCTCATCATCATAATAGTCTTGCATGTCGTCATAATCTGCCCAGAAGTGGTTGACCACAATGGAGTTGGGGCGATCGGCGTATAAAACTTTGGGCATGAAGTGGCTCAATTCAGCCAGCAAAGGATATTGAGCAATGAGCTGCTGTAACTGCCATTCGGTAAATAACGCACCTGATTGATGTCCATTTACATTGGGTGCTTCTTGTTTGACTAACATTGGCGCTAAGCCGGGGGTGGTAACTAATAAGTTAAAGTTTTTGGCGCTAAATTTTTTCAGGGCGGTATTGTGTTGATCGAACTCTCCCAAACCATTTTGCTGAAGGTAGGATAAGACATTCTCGGAGTTTAATATAAAATTCATTGGTAAGTATTATTGGAGAGGTCAGCAAAGATAATCAGAATTGGAGTAATTTTATCTTGCTAAGGGGCAATCATTCAGCTCAGCTAATCTTTGGGTTAATATTAAGTAGTTTTTAGTTTGGCAATGCTGTATGTCGATCGCCACCAGACCATCCACTATCGAAACATTCCTTGGCCGAGGTGATGTGCGCACGCTCCAGCGGACAAGGACTTGGGCACAGTTTGAGGCTCTACAGCAGGGTTTTGAAAATTCGCGGGGGGTGCGACTGTTTTTTTATCATGGAGTGGTAGAAATTTTAATGCCTGGAATAGACCACGAGTTATTTAAGACGGTCATTGGTATTTTGATTGAAACATTTTTGCTCGATCGAGATATTGAGTTTATGCCTACCGGTTCAATGACTCAACAAATTAAGGGCTTAGCGGCAGCAGAGGCTGATGAGTCTTATCAGATTGAGGGATATAAGCTGTCTGTAGAGGTCAATTTCACTAGTAGTGATGAATCGAAGTTAGACTGCTATCGCTTGTTGGCTGTGGATGAGGTGTGGCTGTGGGAAGATGGGGTTTTGGCTTGTTATCAGCTTCAGTCTACGGGTTATAAAAAAGTTAACCAGTCTCAAATTCCGGCGTTGAGTTCGATCAATTTTGCGGTATTAACTTCTTGCATTTTGGCTGGTGAAACTTCGCGGGTAGAAGCAGTAAAGCGTTTTCGATCTGCTCATTCGATCATTCCAAACTAGCTCCAGATTCTACCTACAAGTATATCATCTCAGCCTAATGAGTATTTGACATACACAAAACTTCTTTTACTATAGGAGCAGTAGGAGAATTAGAATTCATCATCCCAAAGGGTAGGTCTTTATGATTCAGAGAGTTGCTATTGTCGGTGGCACCCATGGAAATGAGTTGCTGGGAATTTATTTAGTCAAGAAATGGCAAGAGTTTCCTGAACTACTTTGCCGAGAAAGTTTTGAGTGCATGACGTTAATCTCTAATCCCTCGGCGGTGGAGATCAACCAACGTTATGTCGATCGAGATTTAAATCGCTGTTTTGCAACCTATGATTTGGCCAATGAAAAGTTGACTAGCTGCGAAGACCGGCGGGCTAAGGAAATTGCCATTCAGATTGGGCCGAAAGATCAGCCGATAGCAGATGTCATTATTGATCTGCATACCACTACGTCAAATATGGGTATATCACTGCTACCTTCTAGTAAACATCCATTTAATTTGCAATTGGCTGCCTATTTAAATTCTTTACACCCTGATTTGCATATCTGTTTTGGATTGCAACATGGTCAAGATGATCCGATGCTGCGATCTCTTTCTCCACTTGGTTACACGATCGAGGTAGGACCGATCGCTCAAGGTGTGCTGAATGCTGATCTATTTCAACAAACCGAGTTATTGGTTTATGAAATTTTAAATTACATAGATGCAGTGAATCAGGGCAATCCTCTGCCATTGCCATCTGTGGCAACTGTGTATCAAGCTGTGGCCAATGTTGATTATCCCCGTGGTTCCTCTGGTGAGCTACAGGGCATGGTACATCCACAGTTGCAGTTTCAAGACTATCAGCCATTGCATCCTGGTAAGCCAATGTTTTTGAGCTTTACTGGTGATGATCTTTTTTACACAGGACAAAAGGTGGTCTATCCGGTATTTATCAATGAGGCGGCTTACTACGAGAAGCAGATTGCAATGGTATTGACCGAAAAGCAATCAGTTGATTGGAAAAATGCATGATCTTTACAAAGTAACCCAATATCTTAATTATCACCTCACCCACTCTCAAAATACTAGATGAATTTTACAAAACAACTAGCAAACAGAAACACCAGGGTATCTCTGTCAGTAATACTAGGGCTGGTGTCATTCATGCCAGCAGTATTAGCGCAAGGCAATACTGCTGATACATTACAGGTACCGAGTCCTATGCCTTCTCGAGACTTACTACCTTTGCCAACAAACATACTTGATCCATTGCCATCGAGTACATCAACTCCGCTGCCTAGTGCTAGTAGCTTGATTCCTTTCCCACCATATTATTTGCCAAGCCCTGGTTTTTCAAGTGCTCCGATACACAATAAGATAAGACAAAATACAAGACCACCAGAGAAGAAAAATAAGCGGCAATATATTGGTATTAAAGAGTATTTAGGTAGAACTGAGAAAAAGCTTGATGAGAATGCCTACTGGTCACAGTTTCCGATCCCTAAAATATCTAAAAAGTTTACGTTCAAACAACGTAACAAAATATGGCAGGCATTATTGATAGCTCAAAAGAGAATGCAGTCAGAGCAAGTATTAGACTGTATTGACAAACGAGTCACCACCAAAGAATACGATGATGAAACTCCCAGAGAAGCTGTGCGTAGATTCATCACCAATGCTCAGTTGTCTTTAGTTAAAGATCCTACAGTTCTTCCAGGAAAAAGTCGTAGACAGTACTTATACATTGAGGATGAGTTACGTCCTTTTTACAATCGTGATAGCTACAGAGGATGGGCTAATATTGGATACTCCAGATTTTTAGAAAAAGCAGACCTCACCATTAATTTGAATTCTGTACATATTTTCGGTTATGATGTTGATGAGTGGGCTGGAGTAATAGTTCATGAAATCATGCATTTGCATAGCTATGAGCATAAAGAGTTTGATGAGAAAAGCAACTTATATGAACAGTTCAAGGGTAACTTAACTTTTGAAACTGGTTGGTGTGTGAGTAGTAATGGTGATGATCAAGAGTATTGGATAAGAATTCCCCCAATTAAACCTGCATTAGGTTTAGACTCTAAAACACCAGAGCAAGATGCTGACCTTCTCGATAATTACTCCGAAAAATTAGGTGGTAAAAAATCTGGAATTAAAGGAATCGAGTAGTTACTGGGGTTAAATCAAATTTCCCATAGTTTGTTAGGCGGTTTAATGCGGATTGTATTCCTTTTCGGGTAGCAGTTTTAAGCGGGACAAAACAGCAGAAATATTGCACTTGCCCGCATCCCCTTCTCTCAAAATTGGAAAAGGGGAGCCGGAGCTAGAAACTACGTTTGGTGCTCAGGTAGGTCTCTCAGGACAAATCATTAGAGATTAAGATTTCGAGAAAAATCTATACTATTGAAAAATGCACCGTCGGATCAAAGTATACTCGCCCTGTTACCCAGACTTACAAACTACTACTTTGAGTTGGCGACAGAAGTCTAAATAGCCCGAAAGCCTTGAATACAAAGGCATTTGAGCCACTCTAAATAAGATAGGTTTAACATTTGTTACGACCGTCAACCGCAAAATATGGCAAAGTAACATTAATCGATGTAAGAAAAATAATTTAAAATCATGGACTTTTCTAGCGTTCAGAGCCTAGGCAGCAGCCTGCCCCTCATTTACCTCACCGCCTTCATCGCCCTTCTCGCCGGGTCAGCCGTGATCGTCGGCAAACAAGTCCTCAAAAACCGCGTCTTAGAAAACGACCTCGGCAAACTGGAAAAAAGAGTCCTCGCCGACGACTGCACTGCCCAGGAATACTACGCTCTAGCCAGCATCTACCTAGATAAAAGACTGTTTGTGCAGGCCGTTAAACTGCTGCAAAAAGCCCTGAAAAACAAGTCCACGGCTGCCGACGGAGAATCGATCGACATCAATGAGTTCGCCCCCGTCCACAACGCCCTGGGCTACGCCTACGAATGCCAAGAGCAGTTTGACTTAGCCATCCGCAATTATAAAGAGGCCATTAAACAAGACCCCACCTACGTCACCGCCATGAACAACCTGGGTCATGCCTACGAACAAAAGAAACTAATGAGTCAAGCCCTAGAATCTTACGAACAGGCTCTCGCCCTCGATCCCCAAAATGAAACCGCTAGCCGCCGAGTAATTTCCTTACGTCGCCGCTTAGTCACCACCATTAATAGCTAATTGCAGGAAATCCTGTGGTGTTTCCGCAGATATGCTGTGGCCATTTTTGGGTTTGGTGATTGTTCAGCTGATCACCGAACTGGGTTCTTGGTTCAGCTTGCCCAAGATTCTATGCAAGATCTGCGGATATGGTAAGTTAAATGTACCCTCGTTAAGATTTAGTAGAAATCGCTATGGTGCAAACCAAAATTTATGGCTTGAGAGAAAGTCTTGAGCCAATTAAGCTTCAGTTATCTGAAGTGATAAATTCCTGTGTAGTGGAAGCTTTGGTATATCCACCAGAAAAGCGTTGCCATCGATTTTTTATGATGGATAAGACGGACTTTTTTTATCCGGCTGGCCGTACCGATCATTACACAATCATTGAATTTAGCATGATTGAAGGCCGCACTGTGGCAGCAAAGAAACAATTGATTAAGTTGATGTTCGAGCGAACAGAAAGCCTGGGAATTTCGACTCAAGATCTAGAGATGACTATTTTTGAGAATCCCAAGCACAACTGGGGCTTTCGGGGTTTACCAGGAGATGAACATGACCTCAACTATAAAATCGAGGTGTGAGATAATTTTGAGGAATTCCCTGGTAATTTATCGAATTCCATGGTAAATCAATACATACATAATTACCTACCGGCTAACCAAGGCGATAGGAGTCTTTATTACGACCTAGGCAAAAGCCGATCGATTGCCGCATAGTCTGATCCCCCCAGCCCACAAACAACAATATTGCCATAAACGCTAAGCAGGCACCGATCGAAAACACTCCATGGTATCCCAACCGAGAAATTACCGCCCCAAACAACGGCGAAGCGATCGAAATCCCTAAATCTAAGCCTGCTGTACAAGTTGACAATACTTGGCCACGATGTTCGGGAAGCGATCGATCAGAGACTAAAGCGATCACCATCGGAATTAACGTACCTGTACCCAAGCCTTCTAAGATTGCGCCAGCCAGAAAACTGGTAGTACTACCACCTTTAGCTAAACAATATATCCCAGCCGTATAGCAACACAGGCTACCTGCAATAAAAATACCTCTTCCATAGCGATCAGAACGACTACCAATTACGGTTCTGGCGCTAAAGCTAGCCAAAGCTGCCGTGGTATAAAATAAGCCCGGATTTAGATCAATGTGACTAGATTGAATATACAGCGGCATAAAAGTATGTATTGCACCAAACGGAAAGCCAATCAGCAACAGCACCGCAGCCGGAATGCTGAGAGCGGGGTTAGTCAAAATTTTCCAGATAGAAGTGGTTGCTGTGGGTTTATTTTCGCTGTTCGAGTCCATAAAAATTGTAGGTGTGGCCACTAGTTGATTGGCTCCGATGTACGAGAGCAAACCAAAAGCTATTGAAATCCAAAATATGATGCTATATAAATTGGCTACTTGTAAGTAGCCCCCGATCG
This sequence comes from Synechococcales cyanobacterium, assembly GCA_043755495.1. Lineage (GTDB taxonomy): Bacteria > Cyanobacteriota > Cyanobacteriia > Cyanobacteriales > Chamaesiphonaceae > JAAFHZ01. Next base: position 3,424 of record JAYUSV010000144.1, on the reverse strand, counting down.
CTGGACCCAAGGCAACACCAACTGGGTTAGCAAGGCTCATGTAGCCAATAATTTCGCCGCGCTTTTTAATCGGTGAGACATCTATTACTAAAGCACTGTAAGCAGTAGTAAAAGCAGCGATGCTAACACCATGAAAAGCCCGAATCAGCATGAGGAGAGGGGCTGATGTGACGGTTAAGTAGCCCAACGGAGCGATGGCGGCGATGACTGTACCAATGAGTAGCACAAATTTGCGGCCTCGGGTATCGGCGAGTTTTCCGACCAGGGGACGACTGGCTAAAAGGCCGATCGCAAAAGATCCCATAATCCAGCCCAGTTGTTCTTGACCAATACCGATTTTGTTGATGTAGGCAGGTAGGGTAGGCAGTAGAATAGCCAGGCTCATCCAAAACAGTAAGCCGGTGGCAAACAACACCATCAAACTGCGTTGCTGCTGTGGTTCTAGTCGATCGATTGTGCTCATAACCTATTCCAATATCCAAACAAGTTCGCAAAATACTTGCACGAGTTTGCTATTCTAACGCTATTTATGATTTGGATTACATCAATCTAGTTGGTTCACGAAACTTAGATTATTTTCGGGGCTTGCATTTTATTATTTATTGCTTTTAAAATCCATCGTAACAATGAAAATTCTCTTATCCAAACCTGGAGCTAATCGGAACCACATTTCTCTGAATAAATATTATTCGGGTTTAGCATTAGTACTACAAAGGATTTTGCTGATGATTTCGTAAGTCTGGGCTAATTCCTCATCATTGATGCAATAAGGGGGCATTAGATATACCACGTTGCCCAATGGGCGGAGTAATAGCCCACGTTCGATCGACTGTTTGCGAATCTCTAAACCCACCTGATTTAAATAGTTTTGACCTTCCCCCACATTAAAAGCGGCGATCGTTCCCTGGACTCGTACTCGGTTGACCAATGGATGTGATTGGAGACTGGCGAGATGCTGAAGATGTCGATCGGCCATCCCTTTAATACGGGGCTGAAACTCTTCCAATAACTCCAATCCGGCCAATGCCGCTGCACAACCCAAGGGATTTGCTGTATAACTATGGCCATGATACAAAGTATGTAGTGGATCGTCACTATAAAAAGCCTGATAGATTTTCTCTTGACATACAGTTACCGCAAAAGGCAAAAATCCCCCAGTAATCCCTTTCGACAAACAAATCAAATCGGGCACTGCCCCGGCCACCTGAAATGCAAAATCTCCTCCTGTGCGCCCAAAGCCAGTCATCACCTCATCAAAAATCAGCAGCGTATTGTGAGTATCGGCTAGTTTTCGTAAAGCCTGCAAAAACTCAGGCCGACACATTTGCATTCCAGCAACACCTTGTACCAATGGTTCAATCAAAATCCCAGCGCAGGTTTGCTGTTGGAGGTATCGATCAATTTGCTCTAGCACCATAGCTTCTCGCTGGGCAATGCCGCTATCACCCAGGTAAGTGTGGGGATAATCAACGGTTTCTACTGTAAATAATAAATCTTTAAATACCGCCGAGAAGAGCGATCGAGCGCTTACTCCCATTGTGCCAAAGGTGTCACCATGATAGGCTCCGGCGAAAGATAGAAAGGTCGATCGCTTTTCGCCTAAGTTTACCCAATATTGATAGGCCATCTTCAGGGCTATTTCTACTGCCGTAGAGCCATTGTCGCTATAAAAAACCCGCTGTAAACCACCGCCCAATCTTTGCACTAGCTTAGTTGCTAATTGTTCGGCTGGCTCGTGGGTGAATCCGGCAAATATCACGTGTTCCAGTACTTTGCTTTGTTCGTAGATGGCCTGAGAAATTTTCGGATGACCATGACCATAAGTATTCACCCACCAACTAGAGATCCCATCCAAGATCTGGCGACCATCCTCAAGCTCTAGCCAAACGCCTTTGGCAGATTTAACCTTTAAGGGATCTGGGGCAGTTTTTATATTGGTATAAGGGTGCCAGAGGTGGGGATGCATAAATTACTTTTGTTTCGATCAATATCAGAGTAATAGTGTGATCAACCAATCACTCTCCATACTTCAAAAGTATAGAGAGTGGCAAATTGATTCGATCGCAGCGGTGATCTTAAAGCACTATTTGCCAAAGCCTGGCAGCAAACCACTAGTCATTTTCTTAATTGCTTTACCAGCCACATCAGAGTAGCGCAGCTCCCCGGCCAAAATCTTAGCCATAATCACCGTTGCTGCGGGGCGCTTCACACCCACCTTATAGCCCACTTTGGGGAATTGATAAAACGCCGCAGCCATGCGCTGTGACCACTTCATATCAGATCCCCACTCATCAGCCATCACTTCCGAATATTTGGCAATCGCCCCACTATCTCCGGTCAAAGCCCCATGAATCGCCTCATAAGCCTTAATTCCAGAAAAAATCGCAGGTCTAATTCCTTCGGCAGTCATAGGATCCACCACACAGGCTGCCTCGCCTGCGAGTAAAGCTCGATCGGTATGCAGCTTCTGGTCGCCATCCCATAGGCAAATCGGGTGGCCAAACTGTTTAGCGCTGTTGATATCAATCTTAAATAGCCCTTGAGCGTACTCATCCAAAATCTTTTTGAAATCTTGGCCTTCGCCGCCTCTGAAAGTACCAATGCCGATCGAATACCCGTCAGCCTTGGGGAAATTCCAGATATAGCCGTTTTTTACCATACCAAACTCAAAGCTGACTACTTGAGGCACATTGGTTGCCGCAGTTTCTACTTCTAAAGCTCCAGCCAAGCGGCGTTTGCGATCTTTAAAGCCGAGCATTTTCGCCATTGGCCCCTTGGCTCCATCAGCCGCAATCAGGTACTTGCCAGCCACTGTGCCGTTGCTGGTGGTAACTTGCCAGGTGTCTCCGACCAATTCAATTCCTTTCACTTCTGTGCCATCACGCAGTTCCGCGCCTTTACTCTGAGCCTGCTGCACCAAAAAATGATCAAAAACATCGCGGCGTACCATCCAAATTGGCTCAATGCCTTCTACCTTGGCTTCTACTTCGTCGCCCATTTCCCAGGTATAGCGCAGAGTATCGACTTTCATTGAGATGGCTGGACTAAAATCAAAGTCAAACCACTTGCCCACAATCGGTGATACGCCACCGCCACAAGGCTTATAGCGGGGCAAAGTTTCTTTTTCTAGAATAACCACGCTGTGCCCCTGTTTGGCCAAATGGTAGGCGGCTGCGCCGCCAGCGGGGCCAGCGCCCACAATAATGCAATCGAACATCAGCTCTATCTCCAGCTTCCGAAGTTTGCCCTATTTTACAGCTTGGCGGCAATTCATTCCAAACAACCATTGGCGTTCTTTCTGACGTAATTCAGTTTAACGTTCCGATTGAGCGGCTGCCACTAAACTCTGCTACATCACCGTCTACCTTTACCAGTCCGCTCCAATTAGGTTGTTATGGTGCGCGCTGCAAGGTCAAATCCAACT
>JAYUSV010000143.1:0-2409 GCA_043755495.1 Synechococcales cyanobacterium | reverse complement strand
TAGCAGCTTGTCGGAGTGAAACCCCAGAAGCTTTATCCAGTAAGCAATTACCTTGTAAAGCTTGGATAGCTGTAATCCAGTAACAGTCGGCATTACAGATTATTACCCCGACAGGCTGCTAGAAAAGTTTTCAGAGCATTCTTATATTTGTTTTTTAATCGCTTAGAAGCTAATCCACCCTGTTGAATCTGTTGCAGAATATCCTTAGAACAAGACCCCTTTGGTATAGGGCTGCCAGCAGTAATTAGACCACTTAGTTCCTCAATACTAATTTCACGAGCAAACTGATAAGCTATCGCCGATTCATGACCAATAAAGCTAGGAACATCTTCGCCCGGTAGAAGAATGCAAGAAGTGTCAGAATTTGGTCTACGGCTAGTAACATTTACAAACAGATAATCGGTTTCGGTGGTTTGTGCAATAGCAATATAAAGATGTTCACTATTTGGTGGCGTATCCAGCAGAAATGCATCGCCCAAATTAATGGTGATGCTACTAGCCATTTAAAATCCCGTCTAGATAGGCTTCTCGTCTAGCTTCTTGACCAATTTCATTGATTTCTTCTGTACTTTTACCTACGTATTTCAGTACATCTTCTACCAAAATTGGAATGGCTGAACCATAAGGATTTTGCCATTCTGGCAAATCATGAGTCCACTCAGCTACCGAAAAAGGATTAATATGGCCAAAAGTTTTGTAAACTCTCTGAATAATTTCTTCTTCTTCCTCGCAAAGCTCTTCATTGCCAGGATCTTCCAGCAACCGAACTTTGTTTTCAGAGCGAGAAGAGATAAATCTAGACCAAAGAGCTAAAGCATTGTCTGCATCTATAGGCTTGCCTTTGATGAGATCATAAACGCCACTAAGAACAGGGCCATAATTCATTGACACGTAATGGTCGCCAGTAATCGGTTGTTCCATTTGCTGCAAGGCCATACGGTCAGAAATGTATAGCATTTTCAGCAAGCCTAGATACTTGATAGGCTTGCCATGAAGCTTTAGGATTACGGCTGCGGCTTCAACAGCTTTTTTGGGATGAAATTGAAATTGGATTGGCATAAGCATTCCAGAAGAGTGCTTCAAACTAGTACACTTGATCAATTATACCCTTTCAAAGTTAATTAGTCATCTACACCGAAGCCGACTTTAACTGGAAGAGCTGGGCGACAAAGTGCCTGCTGATGAAAAAGCCAAGCTGGAAGGTTTGGTTAAGGAGCTACGGGAAGCAGTGGCCAAGGAAGATGATGCTGAAATTCAGCGGATCAGACCTGAAGCTCAGCAATTGCTGTTATTGATCGGCAGCAACATCTACCAGCAAGCTGGCGGTGGTGTTCCCCCTGAAGGCGGCGGCGGTGACGATGTAATTGATGCTGAGTTCTCTGAAACTAAATAATTTTTCCACTCCAAGGAATTCTCCCACCTGTCAAACGGTGGGATTTTTTTGCTCTTGAAAACTTTTAGTAGTGACTCAACTTACAATACAGTTCGCTTAAGCTATCAGAAAATCCGCGAAATGGTTTGGGTGAGAGGAGTCGATAGCGTAGCGTCGCCGTTAGACGATACACCAACCCTATATTTCCATTTGTCTGTATAATCACCCAGAGGGTGCAAGTTAACAATGCGTCAGATGCCCGGTTATAAGTCTTTCGCAGGAACAATTTAAAAAACATGTTTGAGCAAACTTTTAAGAATATTGATGATGTGCTTTGGAAAGAGGCAGGTTGTACTACGGAGCTAGATTATACTGAGCAAACTTCTTGGCTGCTGTTTTTGAAGTATTTGGATGATTTGGAGCATGAGCGATCGATGGAGGCGGAGCTGGTCGGCAAGCCCTATGAGTTTATTGTGGATAAGGCGCATCGGTGGTCGGCTTGGGCTGCTCCCCGCAAGGATGATGGGTCTTTGGATCATGATCATGCGTTGGTGGGTGATGATTTGATTGCTTATGTCGATCGGCAGTTATTTCCTTATTTGCAGGGGTTTAAGCAGCGGGCGACTAGTCCAGATACGATCGAGTATAAGATTGGTGAGATTTTTAGTGAGATTAAGAATCGGTTTCAGAGTGGCTATAGTTTGCGGGATGTGCTGGAATATATTGATGAGCTGAGGTTTCGATCGCAGCAGGAGAAGCATGAGCTGTCTCATTTGTATGAGGCGAAGATCAAGAATATGGGGAATGCGGGGCGCAATGGGGGTGAGTATTACACGCCGCGTCCTTTGATTCGGGCGATGATTCAGGTAGTGCAGCCGAAGATTGGGGACAAGATTTATGATGGGGCTTGCGGTTCGGCGGGTTTTTTGTGTGAGAGTTACTCCCTTCCCGTCATAAGAATATAGACGGAATGCGTGGGTAAAAGCCTTGCTCAGAGCCAAAAAAGATCCATGTTCTTCTAGCGGGAAGGGAGTATG
>JAYUSV010000142.1:0-2409 GCA_043755495.1 Synechococcales cyanobacterium | reverse complement strand
CTACTGATATGGAGCGGATGGAAGCAGTTTTAGAACAGCCTTACATTTTGATTACCGACAAAAAAATCAATTTGGTACAAGACTTAGTACCAGTTCTTGAACAAGTAGCGCGTTCTGGTCGCCCCTTGTTGATTTTGGCTGAAGATATTGAAAAAGAAGCTTTAGCTACCTTAGTCGTTAACCGTTTGCGCGGTGTGCTAAACGTTGCTGCGGTTAAATCTCCGGGCTTCGGCGATCGCCGGAAAGCGATGTTAGAAGATATCGCAGTTCTGACTGGTGGTCAGTTAGTAACCGAAGACGCTGGTTTGAAACTAGACAGCACTAAGCTGGAAATGCTCGGTCAAGCTCGCCGCATTACTATTACTAAAGACAGCACCACCATCGTTGCAGAAGGCAATGAAGCTGGCGTGAAGTCTCGCTGTGAGCAAATCAAACGTCAAATGGAAGACACCGAGTCTTCTTATGATAAAGAGAAGCTGCAAGAGCGTCTGGCTAAACTAGCTGGTGGTGTAGCAGTGATTAAAGTAGGTGCTGCTACCGAAACCGAAATGAAAGATCGCAAGCTTCGTTTGGAAGATGCTATCAACGCGACTAAAGCAGCCGTGGAAGAAGGCATCGTGCCCGGTGGTGGTGCAACCTTGGCTCACTTGGCTCCAGAATTAGAAGTCTGGGCTAACGCTAACTTGGCTGATGAAGAGCTGATTGGAGCCTTGATTGTAACTCGCGCTTTGACTGCTCCTCTGAAGCGAATTGCTCAGAATGCTGGTCAGAATGGTGCCATTATTGCTGAACGGGTGAAAGAGAAGCCTTTCAACATTGGCTACAATGCTGCAACTAATGAGTATGTAGACATGTTGGCCGATGGTATCGTTGACCCTGCCAAGGTGACTCGATCGGCTCTGCAAAATGCTGCTTCGATCGCGGCTATGGTCTTAACCACCGAATGTATCGTTGTTGACAAGCCCGAAAAAGACGGTGCACCAGCAGGCGCTGGCGGCATGGGCAGCGGCGACTACGACTACTAAAACTCGAAATCTAGCTGCTAGATCTTAGAGGATTTCGATAAATCAGTTTTGTTTACAAGCCCGCATCTGAATAGATGCAGGCTTTTTGTTTTGTGTTTAAGATTTGCTGTTTAAAGCGGCGGCCAGCAGCTCTTTGTGAATCCTAGTCTTAGTTTGTAGCTCTGTGAGCTGCTTTTCAGCTAAGGGTTGCCCTTGTTTAAACTGCTCTAGCCAAGCATTTAAAACCGTATCTTGATCCGATGGCATATCGGCAACTTTCCAGCCCGGCATCTCCAAATCTTCCATCAGCTGATCAATTTTGGGGTCATAGCTCAGAGCAAAGCAGCGGCACCCCTCAGCAGCAGCCATAATTAAGCTGTGGTAGCGCATCCCAATTGCTAAATGTACGCCCCGAAAAGCTCCTTTGAGCTGGCGCGGATCAGACAAAGCAATAATTTGACTATGTTCGGGAAGCTGAGCCTGTACCTGCTGGGCGATCGATAAATCACTGGGCTGAAAAGGCATAATCATTACCCAGCTATTGGTGGCTTTTTGCAGCTCAATTAGGGCTTGGGTAATTACTTGCAATCGATCGACAGTCAAATCTTGGTGTTCACGCAGAGTAATCGCAATGCGCGGCGTAGGTAAATCGGCCAAGGCCGGTACCGGCACAGCAGCCAAATTCCAAACTGGGTCTGGAGCCATCATGCAAGAAATAGACCAGTCCTGCAAAATAAAAGCCGAGGCTTTGTCGCGCACGCTCAGGGCGCTACAGCTACCAAAAGTACGCTCGGCCACCCATTTGGTAAGCTGTTGATTTAGCGGACCAATACCTTGGCCAAGGGCAATCGTTTGCAAACCAAACTGTTTAGCTAAGCCCACCAAGCCTCCATAGTACAAAGCGCTTTGCACACTAGTAGCATCTTGCATCAGGCTGCCACCGCCCAAAATTAGGGCTTGAGAGCTGCGCAGTGCCTTAATTACACTCAAGCTTTTTCGATCGACTGCGGCCACTCCGTAACGACTTGTGGTTTCTTTTGGGTTGGCCGATAACACCAGCGGTTTTACATTGGGCGGTAATATCTCTAACATAGAAGCTAGCAATGCTTCATCACCGCCGTTGCCTGCACCATAGTAGCCACAGAGCACCACTTGAGTATCTGTCATTTTTTTAAGAATCGGATTGCTAAAAAATCGGGAAATCTGGGACTATTTTAAGGTCTGATGGTGCGAAGTTGATGACTAACTATTCTTTACCTATACAAAAATTTAGATGCACAGTCTTTCCTTACCTACTTGGGTAATTCATGTTTCTAGCGTGGTCGAATGGATTACCTCGATCGGCCTAATTTGGGTTTATGGCGACCAGCCCGATCGACAGCACTGGAAAAGTTTGAGCTGGGGC
>JAYUSV010000141.1:0-2412 GCA_043755495.1 Synechococcales cyanobacterium | reverse complement strand
CCTGTTTATCGATCGGGATGGGTTGCACCAACGACATAAAACCCGGCGCTTCGCCAGTGAGATAAATCAACCGTCGATCGAACGGCGTAGCCAGCATTTTCTCCCAGGTAGTGGGCAGAGTTTGCAGCCAAATCTTCCAGGCATACTCACTCTCTCGATCGATCCAAGCCGGACGACGGAAACAGTTTTGCATATAGCGACAAGCTGAATCTAATTCATTCAATGTGGGGCGATGCACTATCATCACCACTGCAACTTGTAGTGGTAAAGAGCCTTCGTATAAAGCTTCTTGAGCCGCGATCGACTTACGTTGCCGAATCGATGCACCCACATCGATATTGGAATGTTTGGCTGAATCATTTTGGGCAGCGATCGACTGGCGCATCACCCGGCTCATGTTTTCCTTAATAATGGCATCGTTGGCTCTGGTCAACTGACAAAAACACTCGGTGTCGTAGACCGCATCACGGGAAAAAATATCCCATAAATAGCGTAACTCTGCTTCTTTGCTTACCCAGCCACCCGGTTTATCGACAAACACTAATGGTGCTGCAAACTTGCCTTTGATATGGATGAATGCTCGATCGGCATAGGGCACCTTGTCTTGACTGGGAAACAAATGGCTGGTCAAATGCACATCAGAATTCACAATCTCAGTAATTTCTTCGCCATCAAACACTGTGAGTTGAGGAATTGGGGGCGCTTCTTCTTCATTAAATCGCTCCCATAATGCCGACCAGAGCTGTTCTGTAGTCATTGGTTCTACTGCTAGACCCATTTTATTTGACAACAACTGCTCCCACTGAATAAAGCCATCAGTGAAAGCTCTATTCATCATCTCTTCGTATTCAGCAGTCTGGATCGCTCCGGCTGTCCCGGCAAATTTTGTCCAGTAGTTTTCTCCGTAAGCCAAAATCTTCTCGATCCAGTCGTTGGCATTTACTGTGTTGGGATCGATCGTGTATGTCACATAAAACCGCAAAGATTTCGGCTTACGCAGTCCTCTTTTGGTCAACTGGGAAGTGCGTTTTTTCTCGGCCAACAACAAAAATTGTAAGCGCGGATTGTTGGTCTTCATCGCCAAGTCTGATAGCTGGCGCTGTCTCAGTTCATCGCTAGAAAATGAGCTGAAATGTATCGTAAATTTCTCACCGGGCAACAAGTCTTTTAGCCCGCTCTCTATGCCATCAAATATTGGGTCTACTTGGCTTTCTCGTAAGGTGCTATGCACTCCTTTGGTTTCAAAGCCAAACACAAACTGAAAACTCTCGTCTTTTTTACTGCCCCGCCGCAGCAAATAAGCCGCCGCCACCCGGCCACGCATCTGAAACTTTACAATGGCTTCGCAGGGAATTTCGTTTTCAAATGGCAGCAGCTTCAGCTTCTCTTTACCATTATCGACAGTTTTGGCTTTTTGTTTGACTAGCAGTTTCATAGGTAAAAGAGTTTCGCTGAATTTTGTGGTGTCAATACCGCAATACTAACTGTGCCTCTTTCGATATGGCTAGATGTCAGCTTATACTTCAGACAAAACGCTGAATATTAGCTAAAGTCATCAAGACCTCATAAAAAAAGCTTCCACAAACAGGTTGTGAAAGCTTTTGTTGCTTTTGCTGTGACAGTAAAAAGCTATGTTAATTGTGCCTGTGCATTTTTAGCGTTGCCATCAACAAGCTGATCAGCCGCACTAGGCGAAATACCAGGAATCTGTCGGGCAATATCTTTAACCTCTTTAATATCAAGGTCAGTACCTATAGATGTGCTCACAACTGCTTGATTCCAATCAGAGCCGCCTTTCTGAATACCACCTTGTTCTAATATCTCAGCAATAGCTTCATACCTTTGCATTGCAATTGATTTTGCTGGTGATGCATCATTTACGGAAGCATTACTTGGCTCATAGAATGTTCCATTCTGTGATTGTCTGCTCAAGTTGTTCTGCATCAAGTTTGGCGAGATCTGAATTTTCTTACCATCAACCTCAATATAGCTTTGAAAATCAACATGATCTTTATAACGCTTCACGCCACCGCGTCCAGTGCCACCCATTTTGCCGATAAATGTGTCAGAATCTACTTTTGTACCAGGAGTAATTCCGTTTGAAATATATTCTAAATGTGAATACGTATTCATTATTGGATATCTTTTGCCATTATATTCATAGCTGCGATCAGTTCTAACTGTCACGCTATTCCCATATCCTCCATTTAATCCAGCCTTTTCAACTGTGCCACCATACCAAGGAACAACTAATTTATCACCGCCTAGGACGTAGTCAATACCTATATTATAGTATCCACCAGCAGCCCTTTTATGTAAGTATTCAGGTGCTAGAAGCTATATTCAGAGAGACTTTCATTTTATCAAATCGGGGTAAAGGATTTTCGATTCGCAATAAGTGACCGTGTTAAG
>JAYUSV010000140.1:0-2414 GCA_043755495.1 Synechococcales cyanobacterium | reverse complement strand
ACGCGAACAACAATTAAGTTATAATTTGTGAAAGGCAATTATGACTTTAGCTTGGTGAGTATGTTGACAAGGATCTCATGACAATATATAGAGCCGATGCCCTGATATGCCAATTAAATTTAATTTTTGGCCACAAAATTAATGAACTCATACCACACACAATGCAAAAGCTAATATTATTGAATTTACTTTTCTCAAAAAGCAAGAAAAGCACTGATAAAATAGCTGTCAACACGGAGAATATATAATAAAAAATCCTATTAACCCTGCTTGGATAATCTTTACTGAAAAGAAGCTTTAGGATAAAATTAATCGTCATATCAAACATATTTTCATCCTCTTTTGTAATACTTGGGACATACTTATTTGCTGTTACTCATCGAATAAATTCAGCTTAACTGCAAATTTTTCACAAAGATAGGGGCACGATTGTGCCCATGAATCGAAGATAAATGGGATCACAATCAAGGGGGTCAGGGAGGTTCCGTTTTTGCCAGGATCCACGCGCCTGCTGTCAACTCTGCACAAAACGTAGCCTCACTGACCCCTAACCAAGTTCAGTTATCCGATCGCACCCGCTGAGAATCCATTACCGGCGACGAATCAACAAACGCGGCGATCGCCTTCCTTCCACCACAACCGATCGATCCCCAAACCCCTCAGAACTCCCATCGCCATCAATAAAGCTCCTGACCCCGAAGCGATGGCTCACCCGCCTCGAACCCACCGGCAGCTCATTAATTCCAACAGCGATCGCCCTCTGCAAAGCAACCACCCACTGATACCCCCGATCGATCACAGCAACCCCAACAACACTAACCCCAGAACCGCACCGCCTAGGGCGAAAATCAGAGAGGGCAAGGTAGCTGACAGATTCGCTGGACTCCATGACCCAAGCCGCACTGAATTCTGCAATCTGATGGTGATTGCCCAAGTCGTCATAGGGAACGTTGAGGGTCGGTTTGGTCAAAGTTTGCGGATTCTTTGTAGCAGATTCGCGGATAGCGTTAGGCCGGTGCCCGGCTCCATCAAGGCTTTTCGGGCAGCTCTGATGCTATTAGCAGCGGTGCAGACCACTACGAAAGAATTAATAATCTCAGCGGTGGTGGTTCTTCTAATAAATTCCGTCAATTCTCCATAATTTCTCTCTCGCTCTATTCGAGCTTGGTCGTAAGCAGATTGGAGAGAGGGATAGGTGGTTAACAATGGGCGAATTAATTTGATCGGTTGTTGTAAAAGTTGAACATTGACCTGAATTTGTTGGCCTAATTCGTGGATCTTGGCTTGGAGATCTGCGGGGAAAGGGCGCGCTTGGTGGGCAATGGCCACGATAAAAGCTCCTATGGTTTCACAGCTCAAGGCAGGATAATAATCTTCTTCTTGAATATCTAGCATTTTGTCTATCTCCTGGGGACTTTGATCAATGAACATGTATGATATCACTCTCGTTACCTCATAGATTAAACGTAGCTATGAATTCATAAGTTAATAATATGCTTATCACTATGTTAATTCTGTATCGATCAGAAATAGTAATACATCAAACGTCGCATTTTGTAGCTATTCATCGTATAATAGTTATAGGCAAAGGAAAGCGATCGACCTTCTCGCAAAAGTTTAATCGATCGCCTCCCACCAAACCAGATCAAACTAATTAGGTAATACCAGTATGCAACTAATCGTAGCAAAAATAACAGGTCAACCCCGCAACGTTTCCACTAAGCATGGTGAGCGCTCGGTGGTAGATGCTAGAGCCAACAACGGCGAGAGCCTGACAATCTGGCGACGAGCCAATGACCCCGCAGTTATGCGCCTTGCCAACGGGGAACGGGTACAAGTGGCGATCGATTCTAAAGGCAAAGTCTCATTGGTTGAAACCGCGTTCGATCGAGCCGAAGAAACTCGAACAGCAGATTTCACTGTTGAACCGATCGAACCACAACCCGAAAACAGCAGATCGATCGAAATCGCCGAATACATCGGGAAGTTAGGCAAACTTTACAGCCACTGCTACAAAACGGCTGCTAACGAGCTGAAGGAAACGCCGCTAGCAACCCCAGAGGTCAAGGATGTGGCTACCACCATCTTCATTCAGACCGTCAGACACTTCAGCTTATAACCACCTCTAGCGCCCCCAATGGCGGGGGCTTAACCCCTTCTAAATCATCATTTCAAGTACTAGGGAGAACATCATGACCACCAGCTACAATGCCACCGAAACCGCTAAATTTGTCCGAGTCGCCCTTAAGAAAAATTTCCCAGGCATCAAGTTTTCAGTAAAAAGTAGCACTCACGTTATCAATATTTCTTGGACAGATGGACCGATCGCAAAGCAGGTTCAAGCCATTACTAATGCCTTTAGTGGTATGAAGTTCGATGGAATGCAGGACATGGACACTCACCATAAACAAGAA
>JAYUSV010000139.1:0-7019 GCA_043755495.1 Synechococcales cyanobacterium | reverse complement strand
GTTAGTACGGCAGGCAACATCAGTAGTGAAGCTGTCATAAAATATATTGAAGATCCACATCATGCAGCAAACTAGGATTAAGGGGACTAAAGTCCCCCAAGTCGCTTCCCTCTCAGGGCTAAAGCCACTGAGTTTCCCACATCCCGCACTCTTACTATGATAGGGACTATTGACGAAGAAGATATTTTTATTGGTAAGTATTCAAACACCGTAGAAACTATTGATCTACTTGGGGAATTTGAATTTCACTTAGTTAATGATTGTCACTTGCAATTTGGTTTTAGGGATGAATCATGTGCAGTACTTGTAACTGCTACCAAGTACCTGAAAGTATGGACTGATAAAAATGACGTATTAGAAGACATTACGAGAGAATATAATCTGTTGCCAACTGATGATTTACAATTTATAGATGAATTCCCAAGAACCACAATTAGCTTAGAATACAATGATGATTTTTATAGCTATGAAGACTTAGCTAAGCATTTAGCAGCAGCTTTTTCATAAGATAGAAAGAACATATTGCAAACAATCATGTTTCTATCATTGAATAGCTAGGAGTTTCTATGGAAATAGAAATTGGCAAAAAAGGGCTAATCATTGAAGGAGATACAAAAGATTGGTATATTAGAGTTGATGGTGACTCTGATAACACAAGCGGATTTTTAATTCTTACAAATCCTGATATGTCATCAAAAATGGGTCATGATAATTGGGTAGAGAATGAAGAGTGCTTGAGGAGTTTTTTTCTAGAAAGCTTTTGGATTATTGAGTGGCTCATTAATTAATCATGAATAAGCTATGGCCATTACTGAAAAATTCCAGTAATGAAATGCCCTTCGCTCATTTTTAAATTTCCAGTTTATTTAAGCTGTCGATCGAAATAGTCGCACCCTCTTTCAATAAACTAGGCAAAGCAAAAATTGAGTCCGCCACAATCACTCCTTCTCCCAGCTTTTCACCGAGTCTTTTGTCCTGCTGATAATTGGCAACCAAATCTTGCGAATGTTGCGATCGACGACCTGCTCCCAACAGCATCGCCGCATCACTCAACGGCGCGATCGAACTAGTTAATTGCGGACGATAAGCAATCACCTGTTGCTTAATCGATCGGGCAATTGCCAGCAGTTCTTCATCCCGATCAATATTTCCCAACAGCAATATGGCATTGGTCTGGGAGTCTTGGCTGAGAATTTTGAGCCATTCACTGCCAGTAGAACCCAAAATCGAATCGCTACCTACATGAATGACGATCGATTGACCAAGCTGATGACGACGCAACAAATCAGCAGTTTCACAGGCTAAGCTTTTGCTGCGACTAATAATACCCACCGTACCAAGCTGAAAACAAGTAGGGTTAAAAGATCCTAACAACAGTCGATCGGGGGCAATTAGTCCAGCACTGCCAGAACCCAGCACCATCACATCAGCACTATGCCGCAAAATCTCTAGGCTATCTAACGGTGGTACCCCGCCCGAACAAATAATAATCCGCTCAATACCTGCGGCAATCGCTTCCAAAGCAACATCTAGCACCTGCCAGGGTGAATTGAAAATAATTGCCACATCCATCTGGCCTAGCTCAGCCTGAGCCTGCTCTACCAGATCAAAAACAGGAATTTGCCCCCGAGACTGACCACCTCTTCCAGCGGCCACTTCGGCCACAATATTAGTGCCGTAAGCCAACATCACCTCGACAGCAACTAAAGCGGCTAGCCGATCTACACCCTGAATTAATACTCGACAAGATTTTGGTAAATCAAACATAACTTCACTAAAAGGATAATGTAGCTTGCACTAAAGCAGCGATCGCTGCTGCTAAATTGCTTACTAATATCGGAGAAAAGCGTCCTAAATCGATGTCGTCTAACAAATTTGGCGGCGCATCTACAACCACTTCTACCGACCAAGGCTCTAAGGTAGCCAGCGCCACCAGTGGCGTATTAATGCTGTGGCATTTCACCAGTAACACATCAATATGTTTAACCATCCCATGCAAAACTTCGATCAGCTCTGCGTTAGTTAATCGATTTACTGCCCAACATTGAAAAATCGGTCGGCTAGCCCTTTGTAGCTCTACTACCGTAGATACCGCTAATCCTCGGCCTTCTACCAACAAACCAATTCGTCCACTACCAGTAGCTAGAGCCTTGGGTAATCTGCGCACTGTGGTTTGGCGCATGAGTTCTTGGAGCTTAGGATGACGAATGATTGCTCGATCGTTGACAGTGACTTTACCATCTAGAGCCATTAGCTTGCCATCATTGCTGACTCCCAACGGGTTGATTTCTACCAAGTCTAAATCATGAGCCACCATCAGTCGATACATCGCTTCAATGATGCCGCTGACTTGCACCAATAATTCACCACTCAAACCCATCAAAATCGCTAGTTTCCGGGCATAAAAAGGCGAAAAAGTATCATCGATCATTACTTGTTGCAACGAATCCATCACCGCTACCAAATCCATACCTCCCCGCTCTGAACCCAGAAGTACTGGCCGCCTCGATCGATAGTCAATCAGCACTGCCAAGTAAAACTCCCGGCTGACATCATATTTTGCTTCAGCCAACAACACTTGGGGCACCTCACCAAAAATTGGCAGGTTAAACATGGTCTGAGCCGCTGCAATACCATCAATGGTATTTTCCACAAACCGCACCCCTCCAACTTTGCCCCGATGGCCGACGCTAACTTGAGATTTCAGCACCACCGGATAGGGGATTTTGAGAAACTTGATGTCGGTTGGTCGATCGATTCTTTGGGATGGCAGTGTCGGAATTCCCACCTCCTGAAACAGGTCTTTGGCTTGATACTCTAATAAATCCATTAATCTTTGGCAGGTGGTGTGACTTTTTTTATTTTGCCCTGGGCATCTTGCTCTACTTTACCGCCAAGTTCCCTAATTTTGGTAATGGCCAGATCTCGAGCACTGTTATCGATCGCGCTATCTAGTATTGATGCCCAAGCACCAAATCTGGCTTGCTTGCTATTGGGGTTTTTGGCCAAAAATTTGGCTGTATTGCCAGATATCTTGGCAACTCGCCACCCCTCTTCATCACCGGCTTGCTGTGCCCAATCAGCCGCTTTTTCCATAGAGGCTTTGGCCATTTGGGATTCACCCAAAAATAGTAGTTCATTAGTAGCTTTCAGCCGCCATAAGTAGTAAGAGTATTTTGGCGAGTTAGGCTTAATCGATTTAAACCCTTCATTCATTATTTTAACTGTTCTGGCCGGATTAGCTAAATAGCTCGAACCGGTACCAGATAAATAATAATAGGCCAGAAAAAACCGAGGGTCTTCCTTTAAAACTACATCAAAATAATCAAAGCCCAAGGCGTATCCGTTAACACTACGAGCATCACCATTCCCAAAGTAGCTCAGGAAATCTATAAACGAGGTATTGGCCGCCAGATTATTAAAACCAAACTTAGGGATTTTTTTCATCAAGTCTAGCTGGTTGGCTCTCAAGCGACTTTCCTGTTGAAGTGCCAAGGGGTCTAAAGATTTATCTACTGCCCGCAGACTCTTCAGCTTACTTGACTGCATGGCGGCTATTCCCACCACCAACACTGACATCAGGGCAACAAAAGTTACCAACTTAATTTGGGGGGCAGGTCGTGAGATAGAAATGGTCATCACAGGTTTCCTCTAGTCAACATTTCAGATTTGTTTAGGTTTGATAGTTAAGGCCAAAAAATTGGTAGGTTAAAGAATAAGTAGATTCAGGAGTGTTTCCATGGAAAGATCAAAAACAACCAAGAAAATAGTCTTGATGGCTGTGAGCCTTGCCACTGGTGGCATGATTCTTACCAGCTTGTTTACAGTATGGGATTTGGCTAAACCACAACCAACTGCGACTAAAGCTTCTTCCTCTTCTCAGGATGCCCAAGTAGCAGCTAAAGAGAACGAATTTTTGGCTGTACTAAAGAAAGAACCCAAAGATCCCAAGGCGATCGAAGGTATGGAGCAAGTGGTGGAATACTATGGCCGTACAGGCAACAAACAAAAAACTGTCGAGTCTTTAGAAAAACTTCTGGCAGCCGCTCCTCAAGCAAAAAGAGCTAAGGAATACGCCAAAGTGTTAGATACGATCAAAAAATCTCCCGCTCCTGGGGCAAAAGAAAAATAACAAGCCACAAAAAATCCCCAATATCTTGACTGGGGATTTTTTTATACTGCGCAGGCTGTGGTCATTGAGGAGAATGTTCACCTGTAAAGTTTCGACTGTCCATAGCATTATCACCTCATTGAATAGATGCACGAAAATGTCTAGTCAGTAATTTGTTTATTATGTGATACTTGCTAATAGTCGATCGATTCCATTATGTAACTCTGGTTCGATGTAAGCTGAAATCTGCTCTCGCATATGCCGGAAAGCCCTTGCTACAGATTCTTCCACCATGGCAGCAACAGCAATAGTTGATATTTGATAACAAGGTCGATCTTTTTTATCTAGCCCGAGAAAATACCAGGTGCCTGTATTTTTTTGAATCTCAATAATCAACGATGGTGATTCCCAACGTTTGCCGTCAAGGGTATAACGAAACCGATCGACTGAACGCATTTTTAGTCGAGGTAAATTGACAAAACTGTTAATATATTCGCTGATCACAACTGGTCTAGATTGTAATTGCGCTGTTAGAGCATTTTGGAGAGATTGCTGAAGTGCCAAAACCTCTTGATCGAAGCACTCTGATACCTGAGTTTGTTGCTCTTTAATTATTGATAAAATTTGGGGTTGAAGCTGATCAAGGATTTCTTTAAAACCGGTTTGAGCTGATTCTAAACTAGTGTATTCCAAGATTCCTTGGGGATGAAATTCGAGCTGAGATTGAAGCCAGTGCAGGGGATGATAATTCGGGAGACCATCTGTACCCTCATTTTGCAGTCGATCGGTCACAATCCGTTGAGATAGTGATGCCTGTGCTGCCTCAGCTTCGGTGAGAATGGGAGCCAATATTGCTTGAACCTTCTGTTGACAGGCTTGAGCTTGGGTGGTGATCAGTCGATCGATGTTGGCGGCTAGTGTCTCGGTAGAGCCGATGTTGATGGTTGACAGCATAGTTCACGATCTCTTTTTTTTCAGTGTAAGGCTCTGAGCTGATTAAAAGACTGTCGGTTTATTGTTTATTTACAAACGACAATGCGGGGTTCGGCTCCGCTCACCCCACGCGATGTTTGATGGAGAGAGCGGGTGAACCCCGCATTGTGAGTATTTTCAGCACCAGTGTCTTGGTGGAACGGTAGGTGAGTGGAACCGAACCTAACGTCTACCGCCGACCATTTTCTTCGCCAGCTTACGTAGACGAATAGATTCAGGGGTAACTTCCACCATTTCATCGGGGCCGATATATTCCAGAGCGCGCTCTAGGTTCATATCGACCGGAGTCTGTAGCTGCACCAATTCTTCCCCACCAGAAGCCCGGTGGTTGGTTAACTGCTTGCTCTTACAGATGTTTAGCTCCATATCTTGACCTCGGTTGTTTTCACCGATGATCATGCCCTTATAAACTTTAGTTCCAGGGCCAATGAAGAAAGTACCGCGATCTTCTGCACCTTGCAGTGAGTAATAAGTAGCTACGCCTTCTTCAAAAGAAATCAACACACCGTTGCGACGGGCCGTAATTTCGCCACAAGTTGGGCGGTATTCTAAAAAGCTGTGGTTCATAATGCCGTCGCCTCTAGTGGCGCGCATAAATTCACCTCTAAAGCCAATTAAGCCCCGCGCTGGCACCACAAATTCCAAGATCGATCGACCGTTGGAAGCCATCATGTTTTGCATTTCGGCTTTGCGTTGACCTAAGCGTTCTACACAGCCGCCTACAGCCTCTTCCGGTACATCCAAGGCCAGTAACTCAAAAGGTTCACACTTTTGGCCGTTGATTTCTCGGTAAATTACCTGAGGCTGAGATACCTGGAATTCGTATCCTTCCCGGCGCATGGTTTCAATCAAAATGCCTAAGTGCAATTCACCCCGGCCAGATACAGCCAGTCGATCGGGCGAATCGGTTTCTTCTACTCGCAGAGCTACGTTAGTGTCTAGCTCTTTAAATAGTCGATCACGCACTTGGCGAGATGTTACCAACTTGCCTTCTTGACCAGCAAAGGGCGAGTCGTTTACACAAAAGGTCATTTGTAAAGTAGGTTCATCTACTTTGATCATGGGCAATGCCGATGGCTCATCTGGACAGGCGATCGTTTCTCCGATGTTGGCATCAGCAAACCCGGCAACTGCAATAATGTTACCGGCGGTGGCTGATTCGATATCAATCCGCTTCAAGCCTTCAAAGCCCATCAGCTTACTGATTTTGCCTTTTAAAACCGAGCCGTCATCCCGGAGTAATACGGCTTGCTGACCCATTTTGATGGTGCCATTATGGACTTTACCAATAATAATCCGACCTAAATAATCGGAGTAATCAATGGTGGTGACTTGGAGCTGCAAAGGCTTCTCAGGATCTCCAACCGGAGGTGGAACGTGGCGCAAAATAGCGTTAAAGAGTGGCTCCATAGTGGTGCTTTCTTCTTCTAGCTTATCTTTGGCAAAGCCAGAGATACCGGAGGCAAAAAGCTGGGGGAAGTCGCATTGGTCGTCGTCGGCACCCAGTTCGATGAATAGGTCAAAAACTTTGTCGATCGCCGCATTTGGTTCAGCGGAAGGTCGATCAATTTTGTTTACCACCACGATCGGGCGCAGACCTTTAGCCAAGGCTTTGGTCAGTACAAAGCGAGTCTGGGGCATGGGGCCTTCGTTGGCATCCACAATCAAAATACAGCCGTCTACCATGCCTAATACCCGTTCTACTTCACCACCGAAGTCGGCGTGTCCAGGGGTATCAATAATGTTAATTAAGGTGTCTTTGTATCGGACGGCAGTATTCTTAGAAAGAATGGTAATACCACGCTCTCGTTCAATGTCGTTGGAGTCCATCACGCAGGTAGGCACATCTTCACCTTCGCGGAAGATGCCGGACTGTTTGAGCAGCGCATCGACAAGGGTCGTTTTACCGTGGTCT
>JAYUSV010000138.1:0-7031 GCA_043755495.1 Synechococcales cyanobacterium | reverse complement strand
AAAAAGCCAGCCAGGGTTAATCGATCGGAATTCTCAAATAGAATGCGAATATTAAGACCCAAAAAAAACAAGCCAAACTGTAAATACAAATGATTCTTACCCAGCCATGAATCTTTTTCTACCGTAAATAGCTGGTAACGAGTTTTACCACTTTCAGAGACAATCTTTCTTTTGCGCTGAATACCCAAAGCACGGGGAATTTGAGAGAAAAATGACAAAGGACAAATTCTGCGCCACACTTCATGACCAGTGATAAAAATCAGAATTAGCCCCAGTGGCACAATCATCGCCCAAAAAATCCTGGCGGTCATGCTGTAAGGGATATCTGGCAAGCAGACCTTTTGCACTTCAATACAGGGATCATCCAGAATTAGCCGAAAAGGACTAGTCAAAGTACTCGGATCGGTGAGAATCGGCGTGACCGGATCATAAAAAAGTGAGACAATCATCACCGTCCAACCAACCGCCAGCAACCATTTGATTTGGTGCATCCTACTTTCAGACAATCGATTCAGCATGAGGGCAATAAGATCCAGGGCATTCTAATAAGTTTAACGGGTTCACAATCCAGATTATGAGCAAAAGCTCAGGAAGATCAACTATCAAAGAATACCCAAGTATAAATTGAAGTTATTCATGTTCTACAGCAAAAAGCCTTGGGCAGCGGCGATCGGCACGGCTAAATTATGGAGAGCCAAATCTGCGGCAGTTTCCTGGATAACCACATCTGCCAAATCTTGCTGAAAATACTGCACTTCTTCGGTCATTTTGCCATAAACCTTCATGGTAATCGCCGGTTTATCGCTTAACACCTTAATAGAGTGAATAGTCTGGGGTAAAAAACTAATTACATCTCCAGGATTTAAGATACATTCTCCGACTTTTACTACTTGGGTACTGTCGGGGCTAACTCTGCGCCAAAAAGTGTTGTGTTCTTGACCACTAATTACGGCGACCACGCCCCAAGTTCCATGGTTGTGAATGGGGGAAGGTAAACCCGGTACCCAGGCAGAATTTTGTAGTGTCCAAGGAAAAAATGGCTCGTCATACAACTTGGTTAAAGACCAACCAGTTTGGGGATCGGGTGGGCTAATGGCGTTTTGGAGCCAATAAGAACTAGTTAACAGTTGCCTAACCATTCCGCGCACCAATGTAAGGCGCACTCGATCATCAGATTCTTTTTGAAAAACTCGTTCTAAGTCTGAGAGAAAATGGTACAGGCGGTAGTATTCACCGGAGGGTACAATCTCAGCCACTCGATCGCAGGCTTCTGATTCGCCTATCTCATTAATCAGCCAGTCTAGCACTGCCATCGCTATTAAAATATTAAGGTTTACTCGACATCATACTGTCTACGGATTAAATATCGTGCAATATTTTCTCAAACTTTGTTTACAAAGCACTGTAACACATCTGTCATTAGCCACCTTAGTAAATATTTCACATTTGCTTAATCTCTTATCAGAAAGGATGCGCTGAATACAAAAACAAGGTTTTCACTAAGCATAAATGTTATTAAAAAGCCGCAAAGATCATTCAAAAGCCACAGAGGGGATTGTCAATCAGAGGCCAGAATGGTAGCATCAGGTACAAGATTATTTCAGTAGTTTATCATATTTCAATATTTTACCGGGCTTTTCTTGCCCAAGATAATGTTGTAAATATTTCTTGCGAATTCAAAATTTTAAATATTTCATCACCGTAACTTTTGAGCTTGTAAACGCTGAAAAGTTCCAGTGGAATAATGAAAAGCCGATCGAACGTTAATAATTAATAGAACATCTTTGAGGATACACAAGGTATGGAAAATCTAACTGGTACAGCAGGAGCTGATCGGTTTGTGGTAACACAGGCTGGTAGCACCATTACGGGCTTTAACTACGCCGAAGGCGATCGAATCATCATCAGAACAGAAGGAGCCACCACCTCCGAAACTGTGACAAATTTTGATTTGGTCAATCCTCTAGCTAATATTATTGCTGGTTATCCGTCAGCAATAACAGCTACCGCCACTGGTGTAGAACTGCGTATTCCAGACTTTGATGGTATTGGAAGTCAGTCTTTTGTAACCATTAACACTGCGGATCTGGCGGCTTCTACCGCTTTAGCTACTCTCTTAGCAAATTCTTCTGTACCTAACACCGCAGCTACCGCCACCACACCTGGATCCTCAGCATTTTTAGTACAGTCCAAGGGTAATACAGTAGTAGAGTGGAACGATATTACCTTTGACTCTGCCCGGATGGCTGGTGTACCACCGGCTGCTTCAACTCGTTATTTTGCCCTAGTTCATACGGCTATTAATGATGCCGTTCAGGGTATTGTTAATACCGCTGGTCGTCAAAGCTACCTCCAGTCTCAAGGCATTAATTTGGCTCCACCAGCCGCTGGTGCAAATGCCGATATTGCCGCTGCTGCTGCGGGTAGAGCAATTTTGAGTGCGTTGTATACCGACTCGAACAACCCGGTAGGAGGCAACGCTTTTACACCCAGTGGTGGTACAGCGACCACTGTAAGAGCTTTTTACCCAGGACTATTTACTGCGGCGTTAGATGCCAAAATTGCTGAAGTAAGAGATGCTGGAGCTAGTCAAGCCTCGATCGATGCTGGGATTGCCTATGGTAACGCGGTGGCCAGAACTCTCATCGGCTCTCGGCAAACTGATGGTTACTTATTAAATGCTGATGGCACTCAAGTAAATATTGCTGAGTTAAGTGCCAGCTATCGAGATGGCATCGAAAACACCGGACCAGGTGAAGCTCGTAATGCGGCTAACAATGGCACAGTCGGAATTTTAACTAATGGCACCAGCTTGATCGGTACAGCAGCCAGTATTAGTGCAGTCAACTCCACTGGGACACGAACAATTAACGGTACGGCCGCTACCACTCCTGGTGCTTGGCGCAGAGGAGAAGATACTCTGAACGCGGCGGGTCAATTTGCTGGTCTAGCTTCTCCAGAAGTAGCTAGCATTAATCAAACTTGGTTTTTGCCCACCACCAACTTTTTTGGTGACATCATTGGTAGTCCACCAGCGCTAGATAGCCAGCGCTATATCGACAACGTTGCTGAAGTGAGAGCTGAAGGCAGTTTGCTAGACTTACCTGGCACTGGCGATGTTACCCTAGCTACTCGCACTACCACAGTTAATGGCGTAACCACTTCGGTTGGTGGTGTATTGGGTGCTCGGATCAATGATGTTGATACTGCTGATACGGCTTATCCCAACGCTGTTGGTGCCGACATACCACCTAATCTTCCTACCGCTCAACCCGATGGAATTGGTGCTACCAGCGCTGATCGTACAACTATCGCTCACGTTTGGGCTAACGCCGAAGGTTCTTATGGTCCGAATTATGCCTACCAAAAAATTGCCCAACAATTAGCAATCAACAGCAACAGTGGTTTGGGAGATAGCTTGGCAGATAGTGCTTACCGATTCGCTCTTTTAGATGTCGCTTTTGCGGATGGCTTCGCTACCCTTTGGGATGCTAAATGGGATAAAGATTATTTCTGGCGACCAGTATCTGCTGTGCGTAATGCCGATCAACTAGCTGGTACAGCTAGTTTGGACGACAACAACTGGACACCAAGAGAAAATACCCCTCAACACCCTTGCCACCCTTCTGGTACTTCGGCTAGTGCGGGTCTTGCTACTACCTTGTTAGCTAGCTTCTATGGTGAAAATGCCAACTTTACTGTCAGTGCAGACGTAAACGGCAACAGTGCCAGACTAAATGGTGCCTTGACCGATACCAACGCCGATGGCCGCAATGACGTAAACGGTGTTGCCTTAGAAGAAGTCAGTCGTAGTTACACCAGCTTTAGCCAGGTTAGAGAAGAAACTCGTCTGAGCCGGATTTATGCTGGTGCCCACTTCCGCTTTGCCACCGAACGCGGCGTAGAGCTAGGTACTGATGTTGCGAACTACTTGTTAGCAAACAATCCTTTTTTGGCTCCTAGTACTACCCCCGCCGCAACTGGGGTGTTCAGAGCTGCTAGCGCACTGGAAGCTCAGACCCAGGCTCGTTGGTTAAGTAGTGGCAGTGGAAACTATGAATTTGGCTATATTACTGTTGATAATGCCGCTGGTAACATTAATGGTCTAGCAGTAGCTGATGCAGCTTACGCCCAAACAGCGCTGAAACGTAAAAATGTTTTATTTGATGGCCGAAGCCAAGCTAGTGCCGGAGCTGTTCGTAATGGCAATTTGAGTAACTTAGCAACTAGCGAAGCGCAATCTGCAGGACAAGTGGCTAACGCTGATTTATTTGGCAATACCATTTACTATCTTACTGAAAATGGAGTGACTACTTTTTCTAACAGTTCCGGAGGGCGGTTCTCTAGCTCTAACGTAGGTGGTTTAAACCAAATTGCGTTCAGAGATAGCCAAAACCAAGATGTTCGCTTTGAAGTAGGAGCAGCCTTCCCTGCTTATCGTTCTGCTGGCACACCTGGTGGTGCTAGAGCTAACGTAGCTGTCAGTATTTCTCGGGCAGCCGCACTGAATGATTCGGTCGGCCTGTATACAGTAGATGATGCTCAAGGCTGTTTTGATACCAACGCTGATGGTTTGGTAGATCTGCGAGTAGGGCAACAGGGCTACTTACAAGAAGCACTGCGTCGCGCAGCTTTAAACCCTGGACTGACTCAAGCAACAGCTAACAATACTAGTGTATCTAGCAACATTAGTGTAGATGCTGGTCGCTTTTTTGGCCTATTGCTAGTCGCTGATGGCACTATTGCTCAAGCTAGTATTGCTGGTAGCACTCTCAATGTGTTCTCTTCCTTTACTGGTGCCAACACCGACAACAAAAATCACGTTGTTCGGTTGGGCAATGGTACAACCGAAGTGTTCGGTTTTGAAGATCGTCTCGGCGGTGGTGACAATGATTTTAACGACTTGATTGTTTCTATTACTAGAGCCGCTTAATTGCTGATCTTGTAAGCAGCAGGAAGCCCACAGACTTTAAAGTGTTCTGTGGGCTTCCTATTTGTAACAATGTTATTCTTGCTGAGCAACTGTTGGGGAATGTAAACCACATTCTTTTTGGGTAGCTTCTTCCCACCACCAACGGCCTTCCCGCTCATGCTGATTGGGTAAAGTCGATCGAGTACATGGCTCACAACCAATGCTCACAAAACCTTTCTCATGCAAGGGGTTATGGGGTACTTCAAAAGCGCGAATGTATGCCCAGACTTCAGCAGAACTCCAACCAGCCAAAGGATTGAATTTAATTAAGGGATGATCATCAGTCCCAAAAGCACCGTCGATTTGTACTACTGGCACTTCAGCACGGGTAGAAGGACTTTGATCTTTGCGCTGGCCAGTAATCCAAGCATCTAGAGTACCCAAGTGGCGACGCAGCGGAGCAACTTTGCGCACTCCACAACATTCCTGGTGGCCATCTGCATAAAAGCTAAATAGACCCTTGGCTTTGACTAAAGCTTCCACAGGAGCGGATTCGGGGTAAATAACATCGATCAAAATACCGTAGTGTTTGCGCACTGTGTCAATAAATTGGTAGGTCTCAGGATGCAGGCGACCAGTATCTAGACTAAATACTTTGACGTTTTTGTTAATTTTATAGGCCATATCGATCAGCACCACATCTTCAGCGCCGCTGAAAGAAATGGCAATGTTATCATACTGGCTCAGAGCCGCAGCCAAAATTTTGCGAGGCTTGGCCGTAGCTAGCTCTTCATTCAGGCTAGAAATATTGATCGCGGTGGGCATGAATTAATCCTTAGTTGCTTTTCGACTTGAATTTTATCATTATCCGATCAATACCCAGAACTCATGAGTATGGAGATAGCCCGGAGTGCCCTTTGCTAGCTTACTAGTTATTAATTATGTCAATATTTTTTAAATTTGGCACACAGTTTTTAAAATTAAGCTAAGCTCATATTTTTGCGTGATTATGGAAGCCAATCAGATCCAAGAAATTAGCCGTTTGCGCGGCCTGAACCTCTCTCCAAAAGAGATTGCCCGCAGCTTAAAACTACGTCCAGCAGAAGTCAAAGAAATTTTGCAGCAACAAGCGGCGACACTGGAACTAGAGCGAGTAGCAAGTGGTGTCGTTGACCCGCTTTATAATTGTATGGTGAATGAATCTGGGGTAATGCTGCTTGATCCTCATAAATCTACAAACTTGATCGAATCACAAGGATTCGCACAGGTATTTGTCGCTCGTACTTATAAACAGCAACTATCAGTCTGCACTTATTTAGTAGATTATTGGTGTTTAGGTGTCAAAAATGCTCTTGGCCCTAAAAAAATGGGCAAAGTTGATTACGAAGTAGAGTTGCAGTCTACATCTCAACGCTTTCATGAAAGTTTTGAAGAAATTACCATAGAGCAGGCACAGTCCATCGTTTTTGGTGGAATTGATTATGCTGCCAAGTTGGGGTTTGAGCCACATCGTGATTTTGCTGCAGCCCAGCCACATTTAGGATTACGCCCTGATGTATTGATCCCGATCAAATTTGGCAAAAATGGCAAACCGTTCTACATGGATGGGCCATATGATAACCAAAAAGAAATCATTGCCAAGTTAAATAAATCTGTTGGTGTGGATAATTATGACTATATAATGACTATAGGTGTGGGCAATGAACTTTTTTGATCTGGTGGTTGTTTTTTGCTAGACTCCCATTTTTTAATTTACAATTCACTGTCTCTTTAGAGCGGGGGAAGCCAACTAGCTCATATATATCAGCTATTATTTAATTATCTAGATTCTGCGTGAGTAACCCATGACCCTAGCAACACAGACTCAGCTCGGAGTATTGGATTGTAGATTACCTCGAGCTAGGTGGTAGATCTTATATTGATATATTGAACAAAGAATATGGATAGTTTTTGGCTCTGATTAAGTTTTTTGCCCTCCCATTCTACCTATGTTCTTGCGGCGGAAAGGGAGTAGGAAAAGTCTCAATACGGTTCGCTTAAGAACACAATGAAAACCAAGGAAATCAATAAAGGGTGTTCCCTGAGCGGAGTCGAAGGGAGCACCATTGGAAATCAATGA
>JAYUSV010000137.1:0-7048 GCA_043755495.1 Synechococcales cyanobacterium | reverse complement strand
TTGATTGCTATGCCCCTTCCTGACTACTTTTCACTGAGATGTGTCCGGCAGCCAGCACCAGCGCACTCAGCTTCCCTAAAATCAGATCTCCGGCCTGCCCCCGGTAATAACTCAAATGTCGCGGAATCTGCTTCTTGCCATCACGCTTCATCCAATACCAATAGCTTTGAGTGCGATCGGCATCTACAAAAATCAGCAAATGTTCCAAAGATAACTCCGCCGTCTGTCCCTGAATTCCCTTCCGCACCTTCTCTGGTGGAATTTTGCCATCCGGTGATGTCACCTCATACACCGCCACCCCCGACACCGCCGCAATCATTTTTCGCTGATAAGTTTCACCATGCAGCTCTAAACCTTCAGTCTTGCGACTCGTCGGATTTCCCCAATACAAAATCTCTCTAAACAAGCCCGCAAAATCGAAGGCTTGCAAATACTCTCGACTTTTAGCGAAATCAAACTGAGTTGCCATAAAACTTGGTAGAAAAATTAAAGTGTAAATGCTGAGGCTAATGTTTCAGCTAAAACTAAGAAGATCCCTCAAATAATCCCAAAGAACAAATAATTTGCGGCTCTCGCTGCTGGCTACCTTTTTCTTGTACCAAACACAGATCATCATCTCCCCACAGCGCCACCACTAGCTCGGCCAACTGCTGATCGCTAATGCCGCTCTTAAGCTGACGATTTAAGCGATCGATCGCCGACTGCTTTAACGGATGCTGATAAATACTATCGATCGCCCGCAGTAAATCTGCTGGCTCTGACCCCTTGACCTCCTGAGCATAGCGCTTCAACCGCTCATAAGTGCGATACCTCGCCCCCGATTTACGGCCTAATTGGCCACCACTGCTACTTTCGTCTTCTACAATCAGCTCTACTCCCTGCTGCACCAGCTTATGATGATCAGGGTGACGCGGTATCCCCGGTGTATCTGGTTCACAGGCCGCTATGCGCAAAATTGCCAACTGCGACTGTGTGACACTATGCCCAGTTCGATCGACCCAAGCCAAAGAATCATTCCCTTCCGCAGTGCGCATATACAGCAAGGCTCCTTCCGGCTGAGTGGCCGTTGCTGTATGCTGACGGGTCGCATAAACCACGTTCGGCATTTCCTCGATCGTCTTTTTCAGCTTCGGATTATCTTTGGTCGCATTCAGCCAGATCTGAAAAGCCTCTGAGGTCAAATCTACATCAGTATCTTCTGCACCGTCTAAAATGCCAGATTTTTCATTATATAAATCTAAAATCATCTGGTTACCCGTGGCATCAGCAGTCGGAGCTTCAAAGAATGCCTCATCAGTACCAACTACTTCAGCATTCTCAGCTAACCGCTGCAACAAACGTCCCCGCAAATTAATCACTCGATCGACTCCCTCGGCGGGCAAAAAAGAATAGCAAAGAATTCGCTCCGATTTTTGGCCAATCCGATCGATCCGTCCAGCTCTTTGCACCAGCCGAATAATTGCCCAAGGCAAATCGTAATTCACCACGATCGCGCAGTCTTGCAGATTTTGCCCCTCGCTCAATACATCAGTGGCAATCAAAATTCGATATTCCTGTTCCACCGCAACCGTCGATCGCTTGCCGTTACTATCTGGGCTAAATTGCCAAGCAATACCCGTAGGATCTGCGGATGCTCCAGAAACAAAAGCCACTTGTTCGACTCCTACCTGCAACAAAGCTTCCTGTAAATATCGTGCTGTATCTGCAAACTGGGTAAAAATCAAAACCTTATCTTGAGGATGCCGTACCTGCAATAGTTCAATCAAAGCGCTGAGCTTAGCATCTTGCCGCCAATTCCACACCCCACACTGCTGCAAAATAACCGTCAGATCTCGGGCATCTGCTCGTAAATCTTTAGCTAATTGCTTGGTGAACAATTCAGCCCGCATCCACTTAAATCGCTGCTGATACTGACTGGCATAGACTTGATATACCTCCGCTGCTCGCTCTTGATAACCGGCTTCTTTATCGCCAAGAGTTTCTTGGAATTCCAGGTCATCATTCTCGGCATCTAGCAAAGCAGCCAATAAAGAATCAGCATCTTCATCCCGGTTACGAGTATCTAGCAATTCGGCATTTTGAGTGCCGATCGGGATTTCTAGCTGATGTTCGATCGCGTGAAGATAGACATAATTCCGTAGAATATGTCGTTCCAAAGATTGCACAAAGGCAATTCCACTACTTTCTAGTCGCTTAAATAAATTAGTCCGACAAAACCCCATCAAACGCCGCCCAGCCCGAGATAAACCTTCTAATTGTCGCTGCTCTCCTTCGCTAGCTACCTTGCCTTTTGGCATATTAATGTAGTTGCCTAAACCATAGCGCGGTAGCATCAACTGATTAATTACAGTCACCACTTGATCTGAATACAATCGAGCATAAGGATCATTCTTAGGCAACCCAATTTCAAATTTTACCGTTTGCGGAATCCGCGTCGGAAAGTAAGCCCGTAAGCCATCTTGATAAGTTAAGTATTTTCGTCCATCACCATCATCCCCAGCATAATTAGCTGTAATAAAGCTCCGAGTACGACGCACCATATACAGCCGCATCAAATCTCGCCAATCATCAGCGTATTCACTCAACTCAAAGGAACGAATCGATCGCACTGGCACCTGATGTCGTCGCTTAAATTCATTTTCACCACCCAACTCCTGAATAAGCTGCTCAGGACGCAAACCTAAATCTTGATCATCTGGAATAAACAATCGCAGTTGAGCCGACAAATCTAAGTAAGTTTTGTTGTACGGCGTTGCAGTCAATAAAATGCACTTGCTTTCATTAATCGCAATATATTCCTGAATCGCCCGATAGCGCTTCCCATTAGTGCTGCGCAAATTATGGCTTTCATCAATTAACACCACCCGATAGCGTCGCAGTCTAGGCAACTCTGTTTGTACCTGGCTGAGCGGAATAATTTCTGCCAGCAACCGATATTCTTGAACATATTCCCGCCACATCGATACTAAGTTTTTGGGGCAGATAATCAAAGTCTCCAGAAAATAGTCTTCTTGTAAAATCCGCGCCAAAGCCGAACCCACCATCGTTTTCCCTAGCCCCACCACATCTCCAATCAGCACTCCACCGCGTTTATTCACATGCTGTGCTGCAATACGTACCGCAGCACTTTGAAAATCAAACAATCTGTCACGAAATTCTCTCGGCACTCGGTATTCTGATAATCCAGTCCGAGCCTCTTGGGATAAGTGATAAGCAATCTTCAAATAAATATGATAGGGCGATATCAAGTCTTCCCTTGCCCAACTTTCATCAATTAATTTAATTAATTCCTGTGAAATATCCAAACAAAAATTATCTTGCCAAATCTGACCAAACCACTTTTCTAGCTTCTCGATCGCGTCATGATCTAATACATCAATATTTAGCTCTCCCTGATTTCGCAACCCAGAAATAGTTAGATTACTACTGCCCAAAAAACCTACTGCTCGTAAATTTGGGTGAGGGATTTTCGGATAAACTAAATAGAGCTTGGCATGAAGTGGGTGCCGTAAAAATAATTTGACTTTTACTTTACTGCTTTTTAGCTGCTGGCTCAAGCGTCGTAAACCCATTTCGTCTTCATTGTTGGGTGCGCCGATCGTAAGCTGTTCTCGAAACTCTTCGGCTGCTTGTTTCCGTAATCTTGCTGCCATTGGACTATCCATTGCATCATCATTGACAGTAAGAGAATGGAGACTCCGTAGTTGCTCATATGGTAACTTCTGCATCCCCACGACTAATCGGCAGCACTCCACATCTCCACCAGAAAACTGTTCAATCCACTTATCAATAGATCTCCATCCTCGTAGGTTAAAGTAACCAACACAAAAATCTGCCTGCTTTGCCTGTTGCAGTGTCTCTTGCAAAGTTGGCAACAGTTTTAGGTCAATATTGTCAAAAATTCTTGGCACTTTCTATGCTCTCCGCCCTTGTGACAAAATACCTAACTCCTTATAAAATACGTTAGCTATCTAGATATTGCAAATGCTTCAGCACCTAAACATTTGCAGATTATATCTCTGATTGGTTACTGGCCAACAAGAGTACTCCAGCCAAAAAATTTACTCCTGGTATGCCGCTTCATATTTATTCGCTAGTAAGAGCTTGACAAAAAGCGATCGATTACCGTTTTTTGAATTGGACACTGTCTTCGGTCAGGGTGATGTCATAACCTTTATAAACGTCATGACCTAATAATCCATAGTTTAGATTATTGTCGCCGACGGCTACCGATAAATCGGTGACTTTGCCTTGGCCAAATTCCACTGAATCGAGTTTGACGGTATCAAATTCAGCCGTGCCATTGGCAGTTTTAGCCTTGGTTTTGCCAACAGAAACTAGCTTTAATCTTTCGGCTACGCCTTTGGTGAGAAGTGTTTTGCTGGCACCGGTATCTAGCATCATCGGGATGCGATCGCCGCCATTGATCACTACTTCCACAATTGGAACATTATTGTTTTTAGACACGATCGGTAGTGAAAAAGATGTAGATTGTTCTATTTTGGTGATCACAACTGGCTCACCTTGATCAGCTTTACTAACTTTTTTAGTTGGATCAGATTTTTTTAAATCAATGATTGGTTGATCAGTTTTGGGTGCTTTGAAATTTGCTGCTTTTTGGCGGGCGTGGGATAAATTCTGCTGAAATTGGGGCAGAATCTTCATTGCTAACGGATAGTTAATGCTGTTTTTGGGGACTGCTTTGAGTTGGCTGATCGATTCTTGCCAGCGATCGGCCACCAATAACCAATCTTCTTTGGCCAAAGCGGTTTCACTGACTGCTCTAGCAGCCGCTGCTGTATTGAGAGCATCTTGATATCGATCATTGGCAATATTGGCATTGATCGCCGTCGTATCAACGGGACTAGCTACCGGGCTGGAAGATACCGTGGATACAGGAGCGGTGCTGACTTCTGGGGTTGGTGCTGGAGTCGTTGTTCCACATGCACTCAACAGCATCACGGTCGTGATGGTCATTCCAATTTTATTCTTTTGCATCCCCGCAGACTCCCAGGTTATTTTGATCTCAAGTAATTCCTCATTCTTATTCCACGATACCCACAGCACATCCGGATATTCACATAAAAAAGGCGGCCATTGCCGCCTTTTAATTAAAAAAAGAATTTATGGGAGCAAGGACTACATCATCCCCATACCGCCCATGCCTCCCATGCCGCCCATTCCACCCATGCCGCCCATATCAGGTGCGGCAGCTTTGGGTTCGGGTTTTTCGACTACCAATGCTTCGGTGGTCAGTACCAAGCCAGCGATCGAAACGGCGTTTTGCAATGAAGAACGCACTACCTTAGCTGGGTCAATGATGCCCGCTGCGATGAGGTCTTCGTATTTGCCAGTAGCAGCGTTGTAACCCATGTTAAACTCGCTTTCCCGCACTTTTTCTACGACGATCGAGCCTTCGGCACCAGCATTGTCAGCAATCTGACGCAGGGGAGCAATCAAAGAACGAGCGATGATATCAGCGCCGATCATTTCTTCGGGCGAGAAGCCTACTTTAAAAGCTTCAACTTGCTTAGCCAGGTGAACTAAAGTTGCACCACCACCAGGCACAATGCCTTCTTCGATCGCAGCTTTAGTCGCGTTCAGAGCATCTTGCAGACGGAGCTTGCGATCTTTTAGCTCGGTTTCAGTAGCAGCACCGACTTTAATTACAGCTACCCCACCAGCAAGCTTAGCGATCCGCTCTTGGAGTTTTTCTCGATCGTAGTCTGAGTCGGTATCTTCCATTTGCTTGCGCAAGTGAGAAACCCGAGCAGCTACATCTTCTTTGTTGCTGCCTTCAGCCACAATTACGGTGGTTTCTTTGTCGATCGAAATCTTAGTGGCTTGACCGAGCATCTCAATTTCAACAGTGTCTAAGCTCAGACCGATTTCTTCGGAAATTACTTGGCCACCAGTCAAAATAGCGATGTCTTGCAACATGGCTTTACGGCGCTCACCAAAGCCTGGAGACTTGATAGCAGCTACGTTTAATACGCCTCTGGCTTTGTTCACTACCAAGGTAGCTAGGGCTTCGCCTTCTACATCTTCGGCAATAATCAACAAGGGTTTACCAGCACGGGCAACTTTTTCTAGTACGCCCACTAGTTCTTGGATAGAGCCGATTTTTTTATCGACGATCAAAATCAGGCAGTTTTCGTACTCGATGCACATCCGCTCGTTGTCGGTGATCAAATAAGGAGATAAGTATCCTCGATCGATCTGCATTCCTTCTACTACGTCCATTTCGGTAGAAAGAGACTTAGATTCTTCGACGGTAATTACCCCATCTTTGGTCACTTTGGCCATAGCCTCGGCAATCATTTTACCCACTTCTTCGTCGTTACCAGCCGAAACGGTGGCGACCTGAGCGATACCATTGCCTTCTACGGGCTTGGCTACTTTCGCAATTTCGACAACTAGCTTGGCAACCATTTTGTCCATGCCGCGCTTGAGTCCGATCGGGTTGGTGCCTGCGGCAACGTTTTTCAAACCTTCGCGAATCATTTCTTGGGCTAAGACGGTAGCGGTGGTGGTGCCATCACCAGCCAGGTCTTTGGTTTTAGATGCTACTTCTTGAATCAGCCTTGCCCCGGTGTTTTCGAGGGGATCGCTAAGTTCGATTTCTTTGGCTACGGTGTTGCCGTCATTGACGATCTGGGGGGCACCGAATTTTTTCTCTAATAGTACGTTTCTGCCTTTTGGCCCCAGGGTGATTTTTACTGCGTCGGCTAGGGCGTTGACACCGCGCTCTAGCGCCCGTCGCGACTCTTCGTCGAATACTACTATTTTAGACATAAGAATTTTGTATGAAGACAGTCCTTCAAGAATTTAGCACTCTAGGGGTAGGAGTGCTAAACAGATTTGACCTCGATTTGGTGCGGTTTCCCGAACTGTGGGGAATTTGGGGAGGAACGGAGGTCGATTATTATTTCAATTCTATTTCTGCGTAGTTGGTCATTTGGAACGATTTTTTGATGTTGTTTTCCTAGATAAATATGATTTAAACAAAATATCTAAAGAGTGACAGTCCCTCGATCGATTACTATCC
>JAYUSV010000136.1:0-2429 GCA_043755495.1 Synechococcales cyanobacterium | reverse complement strand
TCGAGCAAGAAAAACATCAAAGCGCCGTAGAAAATATCTTTCTCTACAAATAAATGCAGTTTGCCCCAGCCCTCTTTACCAGTTACAGCTCCCACCACCACGCTGCCCATCAGCAGCAAAACCGAACCATTCAAAAAAGCCTCATGCAGCACCTCACCCCAAGAGGTCTCGGTAGTAATGGTGTCATCTTCACCCACTTCCGCTTTTTTCTTACTAAAGACCCGCACCAAAATTAAGCCCACCACGATCGCGGGTGATTCCATTAAGGCCAACGCGGCTACCATGTGGCCGCCATAGGCTATTTGCAGCTTATCGAGCAGCGCACTAGCCGTAATAAAAGTTACCGCGCTAATGGAACCATAGGTAGCCGCGATCGCCGCAGCATTAAACTCATCTAGCCTCAATCGCAAAATGAAAAACGAATACACCGGGATGATCGAAGCCATCAAAACTGCTACGGCCAGTGTGGTAACAATTTCGGTACTCAAACCACTTTCGTACAGTTCGTGGCCGCCTTTAAAACCAATAGCAACTAATAGGTATAAAGAAAAAAGCTTGGGCAGCGGATTGGGAATCTCTAAATCTGATTGCACCGCAACAGCTAGCATTCCTAAGAAGAAAAACATCACTGGCGGGTTCAGAACGTTAGATAGAATGAGACTACTATCCATGTTGGGGGGATCTATTTAATGGTTCTCAGCAGACAGACTATTACATTAGGGTATGCAGCGTTTCTTTGTCGAGTTTACGCAACTTAAATAAACGAGCCAACATCAACCATATTTCAAAACTGCCTTCAAGTGCCTTCTAAACAAAGTTTTCACGGGTAGTATCGCCGCCAAATACAGCACAGCACAAATAGCTGCGGCGATCGCTGGGGACTGGATCACTGCTTTAGTTGACATACCCATGCGGAAAAAGACCATCGCAATAAATAACCATAGCAGCGGAAATATAAACAGGCTCAGCACGATCGGCAGCAAGGAGCTGCTATCCAAAAACTTATTCCAGACTTCTGTGCGATAAAAAATTCGATCGAGGGAGTGATTATAAATTGCTAAACAGTCATCTCGATCACCATCAGTGCCAATTACCAAGGTCAAAAACTGTCCTTCGCGTACTCGCCCTTGTAATTCTTTAAACCTATTCACCCGCAGGCATTCACTGCGTCCATCGGTCAAATTCATCCAAATGGAGTGTTCTACAGGCTTTTTTATAAGTTGGGTACGCTTACTAGAGCTGTTTGTAATGGCATCACGCTTATACTTTTCAACAGTGCCACCCAACAAATACAGCTTAAGCTGAGTACCATTTAGCGCCCGGAAATTTTCTAGTTTGGCGGGCAAATTTGGAACAAGATTGCTAGTCATCATAGTCTTACAGTCCAACATCCACTGACCTACGCAAATTATCTTAATTGATCAAAAACCCTAAATTCTAGTAGCAGATGTGCTTTTCAGTCAAAAGTAGGACAAAAATCTTTGAATCGATACCATTCACCGCAGCGGCTTGGGGTAAAATTACAAACTTCCCTTGTTCCCTCTATTCTCCCATGCCTACCTTGTCAAAACCAGCGCCATCTCCTAGTTTAGAACTGCAAACCCAAGGCAATCATCAATGCCTGCAAGTTACGCCCCCTAGTGATTTTTGCCTACAAGGCACTCTAAAAGTTCCTGGTGATAAATCGATCTCTCATCGATCGCTAATGTTAGGCGCTTTGGCCGAGGGAGAAACATCGATCGAGGGTTTACTACTAGGCGAAGATCCTTGCAGTACCGCCGCCTGCTTTGCTGCCATGGGGGCACAAATCAGCGAGTTAAACTCCACGCTGGTTACGGTGCAGGGTGTGGGTCTAGGGAATTTACAAGAACCCACCAATATTTTAGATGCTGGTAATTCTGGCACTACCATACGGTTAATGATGGGGTTACTGGCTGGCCAAGAGGGTAAGCTTTTCACAGTTACTGGCGATGATTCTTTGCGATCACGCCCCATGTCGCGGGTGGTTAAACCGCTGGGTATGATGGGGGCGCAAATTTGGGGGAGAGCCGACAATTCCCGCGCTCCCTTGGCAATTCGGGGCAGTAAGTTACAGCCCATTCACTATCAGTCTCCGATCGCCTCGGCTCAAGTAAAATCAGCGGTCTTACTAGCCGGACTATTAACTGAAGGCGAAACCACCGTTACTGAACCGGCTTTATCTCGTGACCACAGCGAACGGATGCTGCGTGCCTTCGGGGCTACTGTCAAGATAGACCCTGATACTAAGAGCGCTACAGTGACTGGCTGGCCCAAGCTCACCGGCCAAAAAGTGATTGTCCCTGGAGACATTAGCTCTGCTGCTTTCTGGCTGGTTGCCGCCGCTATTATCCCTGGCTCGGAGCTACTTCTGACCAATGTAGGCGTAAACCCCACTCGCACCGGCATCC
>JAYUSV010000135.1:0-2431 GCA_043755495.1 Synechococcales cyanobacterium | reverse complement strand
ACTAAGACTGCCGGAAGCCACATTGTGAGTAGCTTGGGCTAATCCTACTGTCAAATCAGCAACCCGCTCCGAATGTCCGGCAGTGGGCGGATCGCGAGACTCAATGACCTGGACAGCAGCACGGATAAAACCGGCAAACAGGTTTTCGATGCTTTCTTGGAGGTGATTGCGTTCGATCGAAATGGCCGCTTGGGAGGCTAAGGCCGTAATAATTTGTTCTTCCCAGGTTGAATAGCTCTGGGTAACGGAAATCGCATTGGCCTGAGAAATCTTGGTATCTGGTTGCTGTTTACGATTAATTAGCTGCAATACCCCGATTGTTTCGCCTTCTTGATTGGTCATCGGCAACACCAACACCGAAACCGTGCGGTAGCCAAAATCTCGATCGAAGCTGGGGTCAATGCTGTAAGGCAAGGCCGGGTCTAAATCATAGGCATCGGCAATATTTAAGCTCTGACCAGTACTGGCCACATAACCAGCTAAGCTTTGGGTGGTTAAAGAAATCCGCGACTCCTGAAAAGAAGTGATCGGCAAAGAGTCGTTTTGAGCAACTTTAAATACTAGTTCGATAGTAAATTTAGATTGATCCACTAAATAGACACTACCAGCGTCACTGTGAGTAATATGGCGGCTGCTGGTTAAAATCATTTCCAGCAGCTCAGATAAATCATGGCTACCAGAAAGAGCTTGGCCGACTTCCAGCAGTTGGCCAACAATGTTTGATTCGGTGGATCTACTGGTCGATCTGCGATCTACTTTCCCAGGCATAATCAGGCTAGCGGTAAGGTTTTCCACAAAAGTCTTCTATTGGGGATATCAGGTTGAGGTACCTGGCTCGTCTTTGCTAAAGGCCACCTTCACGGCCAAGACTATTAATCCCAAACTAATGATGCCAAACACACTCATGCCTAAAGCTGTCATGCCCGTGACCAGGGTGCGCACGGCGATCGAGATATTTACAGCCGCTTGGCTTTTGCCACTAACCGGCGTGCGGGCAAAGGATAGCGCAATTTTGCTGGTGAGTAAGTACATCATAAAAGCCATTACTCCGGCGATCGCCGAGCCAGTTAGGCAGCGCAAGGGAGTAGGTAATGGAACTTCGGGAGTTGATTCTGTCATGGTGAGGTAAAGGAGTATAAAGAATCAATGGTTTAGCTCAATTCTAAGATATGCGGTGGCATCTCTGAGATTTCTCAGGTTGCTAAAATCTCTAGGGTGTTTGATAATGCCAGAGGTGTTAATTAATCTTTACGAAAATATATAAGTGCAGTCCCTTATTAAACCCGAACCCTCTGGTGCTTCTGCTTTGCAGCGGGAAACACTCCCTTTTACCCTGCAAGATGTTCGCGCAGCAATTCCTGCGCACTGCTTTACTCCTTCTGCAGGACGCTCGTTGAGCTATTTTTTCCGAGATGTGGCGATCGTTGCTGGTTTGTACGCTTTGGCTTACAAGCTCGATTCTTGGTACTTTTATCCAATCTTCTGGCTGGCGCAGGGTACCATGTTCTGGGCTTTATTTGTGGTTGGTCACGACTGTGGTCACGGTTCTTTCTCCCGCATGAAGTGGTTAAACAACCTGATTGGTCATATCTCTCACAGTTTTATTTTGGTGCCTTTCCACGGTTGGCGCATTAGCCACCGCACCCATCACAAAAATACCGGCAATGCCGATAAAGATGAGAGTTGGTATCCGGTTAAGGAAAGCACTTACAACAACATGGGCAAGCTAGAAAAGTTTTTACGCTTCGATTTAGCTTTGCTGTTTGTGTATCCGCTTTATCTGTTCCGTCGATCGCCTGAGCGGGAATCCGGTTCGCACTTTCACCCGGACAGCCCACTGTTTAGACCTTCAGAGCGCAAAGATATCATTACCAGCACCATTTGGTGGTCGGGCATGATTGCTTTATTAGCAGCAGGGACTTTTACCTGGGGATTTTTGTGGTTGGTAAAGTTCTACCTAGTCCCCTACATTATCTTTGTGATGTGGTTGGACTTGGTGACATTCTTGCACCACACCCACGATGAAGTGCCTTGGTATCGCGGTGAAGACTGGTATTTTCTCAAAGGGGCGATTTCTACTGTAGATGTAGATTATGGCTTCTTAAACAATATCCATCATGATATTGGAACCCATGTTCTACACCATATCTTCTTGAGTGTCCCTCACTACCATCTCAAAGAGGCTACTGAAGCAATCAAACCAGTCATGGGCGAGCACTTCCGCATATCAAAGCTCTCGGTTTGGGATGCTTTTTGGGATGGGGTCAAAAATTGTCACTTTGTTCCAGATAATGGTACGAAAATATACTACAGCTCTGCGAGCAAGAACCAATCCAACTAATTTTTTTGGTTGATAATGTTTGTAAAAATCCTGCTTTAAAAGCAGGATTTTTATTAGGGGTAGACCAAAATTGCTGAATCAGTATAATAA
>JAYUSV010000134.1:0-2436 GCA_043755495.1 Synechococcales cyanobacterium | reverse complement strand
ATCATGACATCAATAAAAATCATGATCACCAAGCTACTTACTCTTTATCCAACTTCAAAACAGCCATAAAAGCCGCTTGCGGTACATCCACAGTGCCTAAAGATTTCATTCGTTTCTTACCTTTGGCCTGCTTTTGCAACAGCTTTTTCTTCCGAGAAATATCCCCACCGTAACATTTTGCCAACACATCTTTGCGGATGGCTGGAATCTGTTCACTGGCAATAATTTTAGCGCCGATCGTCGCTTGAATTGGCACCTTAAACTGGTGACGCGGAATCAGCTCTTTTAACTTCTCGGTCATTGCCCGCCCAATGTTATAAGCCTTATCTCGGTGAACAATCATCGCTAGAGCATCTACTGGATCGCCGTTGATGGCGATATCTAGTTTCACTAGATTGTTTTCTCGGTAGCCAATTAGGTGGTACTCCATGCTGGCATAGCCTTTAGTCCGCGACTTCATTTGGTCAAAGAAATCTGTGACTACTTCGGCTAAAGGTAATTCATAGATCAGCGTGGTACGGCCTTTGCTCAGATACTTCATATCCACAAACACCCCCCGCCGAGTTTGGCAGAGATCCATCAAAGTCCCCACATAATCTTCGGGAGTAATCATCTCTAGCTTGACGTAGGGTTCTTCGATCGAAGTCCGATGATTATTATCTGGCAAGGTGCTAGGGTTATCAATAAAAATTGGTTCCCCCACCGGCACATTCACTTTATAAACTACCGAAGGCGCAGTAGTAATTAAATCTAGGTTGTACTCTCGCTCTAGGCGCTCTTGAATAATTTCCATGTGCAGCAGCCCCAAAAAGCCACAGCGGAAGCCAAAGCCCATGGCACTAGAGCTTTCTGGCTCATAATTTAACGAGGCATCATTAAGGCGCAGCTTATCCAGAGCATCTTTGAGATCGGGGTACTGGTCGGCATCGATCGGGAACAGCCCACAAAATACCATTGGTTTGGCTTCGCTGTAGCCGCCCAAAGCTTCAGTAGCAGGTCGGCTTACCATCGTAATAGTATCGCCAACTCGGGCATCACCTACGGCTTTAATCGATGCAGCAAAATAGCCCACTTCTCCGGCATGTAATTCATCTACCTGAATTTGCTGAGGAGACAAAATGCCCAGCTCATCAATTTGGTATTCTTTGCCACTAGCCATCAGTCGCACTTTATCGCCTCGGCTCACGCTGCCATCGACCACCCGGAAGTAGACCACTACCCCTCGATAGGTATCGTAGTAGCTGTCAAAAATTAGAGCGCGTAATGGCTCCGAGACCGTATCAGCCGGTGGGGGCACTAGTTCGACGATCGCTTCTAAAATATCGACAATGCCAATACCGGTTTTAGCTGAAGCCAAAATAGCCTTAGAGCAGTCCAGGCCAATGGTTTCTTCAACCTCAGCGCGGACTCTTTCTGGCTCGGCTCCGGGTAGGTCTACTTTGTTTAAAACCGGGATAATTTCTAGGTTACTCTCTAAAGCCAAATATACGTTGGCGAGGGTTTGAGCTTCTACTCCCTGGGAGGCATCGACAATCAATAAAGCTCCTTCACAAGCCACCAAGCTGCGGGATACCTCATAGGAAAAATCGACGTGACCAGGAGTATCAATCAGGTTCAGCACATAGAGCTTGCCGTCTTTGGCGGTGTAGTTCATACGGGCAGCTTGCAGCTTGATGGTAATGCCACGCTCCCGCTCCAAGTCCATGTTGTCGAGGAACTGTTCTTTCATTTCCCGGTTGCTGACGGTGCCAGTATCTTGCAGCAGCCGATCGGCCAAGGTAGATTTGCCGTGGTCGATGTGGGCAATAATCGAGAAGTTGCGGATGCGATCGACTGGAGTATTGGTCATAGGAGCCTTGAAGGGTTGAAGCGCACAAAATTTCACTACCCTCATTCTAGAGGAATCCTGGCTACTCATGGCAGAAGGCTTAGTTGCCATCTTCTTGATAGCAGTAAAGACTATCTTATCTGGCAGTTATGTTGACGACGAGACCGATTAATTTCCATAGGGATTCAGCAAGCTATTCATCTTGCCAATTAATCGATCGATTTCCACCGGCTTGGTGTCGTAATCATTACAGCCAGCTTCCATGGCCTTTTCTCGATCACCCACCATGGCATGAGCAGTCAGGGCAATTACCGGAATTCTACTGGTTTCTGGGCTAGCTTTTAAATGACGAGTGGCCTCCCAACCATCCATACCCGGTAAACTCATATCCATCAAGATCAGGTCTGGCATTTCATAGTTGGCCATTTGCAGCCCTTCGGCTCCATCTGTAGCCGTAATGACCTGATAGCCCTTTCGAGCTAGTCTTCTAGATAGCATATCTAGGTTCATTTCGTTATCTTCGACAATTAGAATTTTAGTCATGGCTGCGGAGTAAATATGTGATGAAAAAAGCTGTTTTAGTCGGTTCTTAAATAGGAGAAAGGACA
>JAYUSV010000133.1:0-2450 GCA_043755495.1 Synechococcales cyanobacterium | reverse complement strand
AAATCAGGCGATGGGGGAATTGATGGAGTAGGAATAGCTCGTATCAACGGTTTTTTAAGTTTCCACGTTTTGTTTCAATGTAAGCGGTATCAAGGATCAGTTTCGGCTGGTCAAATTAGGGATTTTCGCGGAGCAATGCAAGGACGTACAGATAAAGGGTTATTTATTACCACCGGCACGTTTACCAGAGATGCGATCAAAGAAGCGACAAGAGATGGTGCACCGCCAATTGATTTGATAGATGGCGAGCAGTTAGTTCAACGATTAAAGGAGTTAAGTCTTGGTGTAAAGATAACTATGATCGAATCAGTCGAAGTTAATGCAGATTGGTTTGCGAAGATTTGAATGCGTCAGCTAGCTAAATGGGATTCACCCTTAGAGATCGACTAATAGGGTAAGCTGTACTTAAAGAATTCAGAGGCACATGAAATGACATTAGCCGAAGTACTTCCATCCGCAAAACTGCTTTCTGCCGCAGAAAAACTCCAACTGATTCGGATTTTGGCCGAGGATTTGGATACAACTGAGGATATTTCACCGTTGGAAGCTTTCAAAACCTACGATTTGCCAACTCCGTATGATAGTTTTGGGGCAGGTGCAATTTTAATGGAAACCCTTAACCATTCAACACCAATCCATTGATGTATGCGCATTAAGTATTCAATCACCAGCCCCGCACAAAATGAGTTTGACAGTTTACCAAGACTGTCAATATCCCTTCGTCGAGAAGATCGAATAGTTGAATTGATCGGTTTAGTGGATAGCGGAGCGACAGTTAGTGTCCTGCCTTACGAACTTGGCCTTCAACTAGGCGGTGTGCGGGAAGATCGTAGAGCCGTTATTCAATTGGCAGGCAATCTTGGTAATCAACCAGCGATGCCCTTTTCTGCGATTGCTCAAATTGGAGAATTTCCACCCACTGAATTAGTATTTGCTTGGTCGAGAAGTCCTACCGTACCACTGATTTTGGGTCAGACTAACTTTTTTCTCGAGTTTGATGTTTGTTTCTACCGCTCTACGTCAGAATTTGAAGTTAACCCAAAATCCCAGACAGCCAGCTAACAAACCCGTTGCACGCCGACTTTATCAAGTTTCTTCATAGATCCAAAAAATTGTTAGCAGCGGGTGAACGGGAACGTTAGCCAATCTCGTTTACGTCCGACTTGTGGGAAACCATTGTAAAAGTGAACATGATGGAAATATAATACGGAGAGACATCATGCAAGAATCAACTGTCTAGCGTTCGATCATTAGCGATGCTCGACAAGAAGAAAATCGGGGATCGCGCTCAATTTTCAGCCAAATGGGAATTAGTTTGATCGATCACAAACAAAATACTCGACCCGGAATCGCTATAAATTTGAGTCTATTTGGGCGCTTTAGTCCAACCACTAGCGATCGCCTCTGACTCTGTGCAAAACCACTTCTCTCCTTTCATTTGGCTAATAATAGTTCTCTCGTAGTCTTTCATTCCTGGAATATGATAAAGCTTTTTACCTGAATTCAGTGAAATATTGCCTTTGATAATACATCCTGGCTGAGCGATCGCAGCTAGTGGATCAGGCGGATGACCAAACTTTGTTGTGGAAATTGTAGCAACAGCTACTATCAGAAGGCCAATGAATTTAGACATAAGTATTGATCAAATTTGTGTTTATACGTTTCACCTAGTCTAACCATCAAATATATTTTCTGAGTTCCGTGTAACTACGTGAATGTCACCTGCAAGTAAGTTTTTATACTTCTGGACAGATACAAGAACAGGCGAAAGCATTCCCACCCGTTGGGGTAAAATGGCCGGAGTATTTACGCAAGGACAACTCCTCATGACCACCAGCGCACCAGATTTTTGCACCGGCATTCAGTACTTCGCTAAAGAAACCCCTGGAATAGAGCAATATGGACAGCAGCCCGCCATTGCCAATGGTCAGACTTCGATCGAACCCGGAAACGCCAATGCCACTTTTCAAACTCTGCTCTACGCTGATGCCCTGCGTTATCTAACCCTGCAAATTTGCGCCAGCAAAGCCTCCGGGCACCCTGGTGGCTTTGCCAGTCAAGCTGAAGCCTACGCTGCACTGGTGATGCTCGGTCACAAAAACATCATCACCGAAGTTGGCCACCACGCACCGGGCTTCTACAGCGCGATGTTTTTAGACAAGTCCCTAGAAAAAATGGGCATTACGACCGTGCAGCAGCTCCGC
The DNA here is from genome assembly GCA_043755495.1 of Synechococcales cyanobacterium. Classification (GTDB taxonomy): domain Bacteria; phylum Cyanobacteriota; class Cyanobacteriia; order Cyanobacteriales; family Chamaesiphonaceae; genus JAAFHZ01. Next base: position 246 of record JAYUSV010000133.1, on the reverse strand, counting down.
GATCGATTCCGGGAAAAGCATGGGCTGATTGGTCACTTGTCAGGTTTTATTCCGGGGATATTGGCTCCGGCAGGCCCATTGGGTCAGGGTCAGCACTTTGCCATGTCCGCTGCGTTCTTACATCCCGGTAAGCTCTTTCCTTTCACGGTGGGCGATGGTGGTTTAGGTGAACCCTATATCATGAGCGCCATGCAGCATTTTCATACCGCATTCCCCAAAGTCACTAACTTCATGCCGGTCTTGGTT
>JAYUSV010000132.1:0-7145 GCA_043755495.1 Synechococcales cyanobacterium | reverse complement strand
TACTGAGGTACCTGCTCAAGAATCCTTCGACCCTCTTGCCGCCGTCTGCTTTTCCGCTTACGTCTTCTCGCCAACCTGATTACCTCCTTGTTGTTTGTACCAGTTGTAATGGTTGCTACAAAAGCCGTGTGTATCATATCCTCTTTGATTTTAAAATTCAATCCCCCCCTAGATCGGCTGTTTGAACGTCTGAAACTCTTTGCCTCAATGAAATCCTAAGAAGTTATTAAATTTTTTCTCAAGAAGTTTAACAAATCTTAACAATTTATTTAGTATTTTTGCGAACGATCAACCCATGACTAGATCTGACCATCCTAGCGCCTACTCTAATTCTTACGGTAATTTAGCCTACAGCGGGCAGTTTATCGAATTATGTCGTGCCCAACTGATCTTGCTGAGTAACATGGGTGCGGAGAAGGGGATTGTCTATACTGCTCAAACAACCATTGCTGGTCAAGAACCCAAGCTAGAGCCGTTGGTTTCCTATCCTGATGAGACAGCTTGGCAAGAAGAAATGTTCATCAGCAAGATGTTGAGCAGCACAGCAGAAGATCCGGAGATGATGTTGAGTGATATGGTGGCTCCGTATGTTGATCTATCCCAACCACCGACCGGACAGAATGACTTGGGCAAGCTACCGAGCCAGCCAGCGCGCAAGTGGCCACCCCAAAAACTACTCCAGCCATTGGCTCATGAAGGCATGATCATCGGATTACTTTGGGTGGTGCGTGTCGATCGACCTTGGCAAGAGTCAGAGCGGCATCAAATCGAACAGATTAGTCGCACGGTGTCTTTAGCGGCAATTATTGATCAAGAGCGTCAATGGGTCATGCAGACGCTCCAGAAGCAACAGCAATTACAAGGCCGCCAGCAAAAATTATTCGATAACTTATTACATCAACTGCGCAATCCGCTCACGGCCATTTATACTTTTGGCAAGCTACTGGTGAAAAAAATTCCGGCTGAAGATGCCAATCAGCGCATTGCCCTAAATGTTGTGCGCGAAAGTGAGCACTTAAAAGAATTGATGGAGCAACTCGACAACTTTACTGGTACCCGTCAACTGACAGCAAGTGAAAACTTACTGCTACCAAAAAATGCCCAAGCTGAAGGTGGTGGCGAATCGTTACCTTTGTTGCCACCAGCTAGTTTACAGTTGCAGCCTTGTAGTGTAGCCGAGATTTTAGAACCGATTTTGGCCAACGCTGCTGTCGTTGCCCAAGAAAAACAGCTATTTTTCTCTAGCCAAATACCCACAGGTATATCGCCGGTGTTAGCTAGTGCCAGTGCTCTGCGAGAAGTATTGGGTAACTTAGTCGATAATGCCCTGAAATACACCCTGCAAGGTATTGTGCAGGTGACAGTGTTGACTGATAGACAGCAACTATCGATCGTGATTAGCGACAGTGGCGTGGGGATACCAGCCCAAGACCTGCCGTATTTATTTCAGCGTAGCTACCGAGGTGCCCAGGCTAGTGGCGATATTCCTGGCACGGGCTTAGGGCTATCGATCGTCAAAGATTTGCTAGACCAAATGGATGGCAAAATTCAGGTCGTTAGTCCGATTAGCTACGACTCACAAGGCAAAGCAATCGGGAGTGAATTTACGGTTTCACTCCCGATCGCCATCAGTTGAAATAAATTATTCAACGGCTTCGATGTTAGCTACGACGACCTTTGCCCAAAGAATCCCGGACAAACTCATAAACTTCATTGAACTTGCCGCTATTAGCTTTGTTTAAACCAATGTCGTTGTGGTATCTCAGAATAATTGCTTCATGAGCTTCCACGAACTGTTTGGCGCGAGCAAAGTTAACTCCGCACTTGTTCAGCATGGTTTGGCTAATCTTAGCTAGTCTAGCTGGGTTTTTAGCATTCCATTCTTCAATTTTGAAGACTACTGGCCAACAGCTCTTAAATGTGCGAGCTACATCTCTTTCGGCAGCAGCTTTCAGAATAGAAGCTTTGCTGCTGCTGCGAGCCATAGGCACAACTAGTGGTCTAACTTCAGCAGCAATTTTAGGCTTGGGCCCGCGTTTGCCAGGAATTTTCAGTGGTGGCGCTTCTACAGTTTTTTCTGCGGCGGCGACGGGGTTTTTAGCTGGGCGACCAGGCTTACCTTTAACTTTGGCTGGAGGAGCAGCAGTGTCGCTAAGACCTAAAAGCGAAGCCATCTGATCCAGTCTTGCTGCTTTTTCACGTAAGTCAGCATTTTCTTGGCGGAGTTGAGCAATTTCGGCCAGTAACTCGGGGCTATTGCTGGTTACTGCGGCAATGCGACCTACTGTAGCTTTATTGGTTGCCGGAACACCTACTTGCTGACGCAAGGTCTCAATTTCTTTGGTCAACCAAGCTTGAGTGGCGATCGCCTGTTGTTGGACGATCGATTGCTTAGTGAGATTGCTTAACAGAGTTGTTAGATCGCCATCTTCACTAGGTATAGGAGCTGCTGCCAATACTGCATCGGCTTCCATTTCGGCCCGGGGCTTGCGACCTGGTTTACGACCTGGACGATTCATTTTTGCTTTGGTTGGAGTCATTAATTGACGGCGAGAAGCGGGATTCTTGCCATTTACTGGAGCTTTTGTGGTTTGTCTTGGTGCCATGATTGCTAGGGGGTATAGGTATTTGCTGAATAGCTATTGCCACCAGCATCTAATTATTGTATATATAAAATGTCAAAAGAGATAGCTATTTGAAAAAATTTACACTATTTTAAACTTTTACCCGTAAAAAGGAGTGAGGTTTTGCCAGGTAGAAATTTCACCTCTTTGCCACTGTAGCTGGGCTAAATCCCACACGCTATCTACTGTGCTGCCTAGCTTTGCACCACTTGCTAAGATAATTTTGCTGCCGCTAAATTTATCTGAATATTCCTGCCAAGCTGCGGGGGTAGTTAATCGATCGATCTCTAATACTTCAATGGTGCGATGGCGGTGACTAGTGCGGTAGACCCCAATATAAATTTGTCCTTGTTGTGCTGGCATCACCACTGCTATGTCATCTTCTATTTGCTGTTGCCAAGCTACTGCTGCCAAATTAGAGATGCCATAAACCGGAATTTGCAGTTGCTGCCCCATAGTTTTGGCTGTTACCGCAGCTAATCGCGTACCAGTAAAACCGCCAGGGCCATGGCCTATGGCAATCCAAGCTAGTTCTTGCCAAGTTTGAGGGGCAATAAACTCCAACATGTAGGTATGCAAAAGATTGGAAGTCTCCCGGCCTAAATCCCAGATGCTTGTGCGCTTAGCATGATGGAGATAGTGGTCATAAGTCTGATTGCCATCAGATGACTCTAGGGAAGCTATCGTCAGTCCCAACTCTAGGGTACTCGTGTGTAAAGCTAAACCATGTTTTGTCATAGGTACTGTGTGGTTAAATACGATTGTGCAACGATTTCATATTCCCACAGCTATCTGAAAAATTCCCATGCAAGGATCTTTATCTGAAGTAGTAGCCGCCACAATCAATGGTGCCGTAGTAAGTTTTCCCACCGACACCGTCCCAGCTTTGGCTGTGCGCCCCGATCGAGCTGAGTTAATTTATCAGCTCAAACAGCGCGATGATAGCAAGCCACTAATTCTACTGGCTGCCAGTAGTACCGATCTTTGGCCTTTTGCCCGAGGCAATAGTGAAGAGAAAGAGATTTGGCAAGAGATGGCCAATCAATATTGGCCGGGAGCATTAACTCTAGTATTGCCAGCTAGCACTAAAGTGCCAGCGGGCTTAAATAGCGGCAGCAGTATGATCGGACTACGTTTACCAAACAGCGATGCAGCTAGAAGAGTTTTACAACAAACCGGGGCGTTAGCTACCAGTAGTGCCAATCTTTCTGGCGAAAACCCAATCCTGAATATGTTGCAAGTCGATCGGGTTTTTCCTACGGTAATGACTTTAATCGGAGAGCGAGATCGCACTGCTAGCAATCAGCCTTCTACGGTAATTAAATGGACGGGGACTGATTGGGAAGTCTTAAGACAGGGGCTGATTGTGATTAATTAGGCAATTAAGCGCAGTTATTTTTCAGCTACTCCTTCCTACATAGATCGAGAATGCCCAGCTTAGGATAGAAGCTCAGATTATCTTTTAGACTATGCACAGATCTCTCCCTAAATCTCACCAGTCGGGTTTTACCTTAATTGAGTTGGTACTAGCACTGGCGATCGCCACCACTTTTTTGGGACTAGTCGGCAGTGGTTTGGTAATTGTGACGAAGCAAGACCGGGCTGCTGCTGCCGATCGTTCTAGTCGCTATGAACTACAAAGAACCTTAGGGTTTATTGGTAACGAAGTACAGATGGCACAGTTGGTAAATCCCTGCCCACCAGATTTCAACGTTGCTAGTACTACGGCTAGTGGCAGCCACAATCCATATCCGGTGTTGTCTTTGACGATGCCGATCGAAAGTGGTTTGACAGAGCCGATCATTTATTATGTGGCGACACCACCAACGAATTCACCCTGGTCTGGTCCTTTGGTGATTTATCGGTGGGGACCAACGCTGAATTTGAATGGGTCTTATAGTAAAGGGGGTAGTGTAGCCAGCTACAGTTACTACAATGAGGTGGTGGTAGATAAAATCACTGCTAATCAGCTAGCAGCGGATTGTGATGCTGTTTTTACTGCGGCAATCCCTGCCATTAATGGGCAAGGATTTTCGGCTTGTGTGGAACCCAGTGGCACAGCGGTAAAATTAGCTGTTACTCGCAGTAGTGATCATAACCACCGGGATATCTCACTGCATTCTATTTTTAGTCGGCGGAGTCGCAGTGTTTCGACCACTGCACCTATTTGTCCGCCGTAATGGTGTTACTGCCTGTCTCAATGGCTGTGATCTAGACAAGAAGCATGAACAGAGCAAAAAGAGGTGAGTTGTGTCAACCTGTGTTATCATCGTAAGTCTGGCATTTGGTTTTAAAGACATTCCCCTAGGATCATGGCAAAGCGCACACAATTAGTATTAAATCAAGACGTTCGCAAGCTGGGTAAGCTTGGCGACGTGGTAGAAGTAGCTCCTGGCTACGCCCGCAACTATCTGGTGCCCCAAGGCATTGGCCTACCCGTTACTCCGGGCATTTTGCGTCAGGTGGCGAAACGCAAAGAAGTTGAGCTGGCCAGACTGGCTGAACTGAAGCTGGTTGCTGACCAACAAAAAGCGGCGATCGAAAAAGCTGGTGCATTGCAAATTAGCAAGAAAGAAGGTGAAAACGAGGCCATTTTTGGTACCGTTACCACCGCCGAAATTGCTGCGGCAATTCTCAGCTTGGCTAGCATCACTGTGGATAAGCGGGATATTTCCATCCCCGATGTGGCTAGGCTCGGCACTTATACTGCCAGCATTGAGCTGCACCCTGAAGTGACTGTAGAAGTTGAATTCAACGTCGTCGCCGAATAATAAATCAGGGGCGCGGTGATGTCTGAAGAAACTAGCGCCATCCAAAAATCGTCGGATTCTTCCGGCGATTTTTTAGCGGCTAGAGATAACTCTAATCAGCAGTTTGGTTTGGCCGCAGCCAATCTGATTCCACCCCAAAATATTGAGGTGGAAGAGGCTATCTTAGGCGGAATTTTGCTGGATCCAGAGGCATACGGACGAGTGGCCGAGCTGCTGGTGCCCAATGCTTTTTATATCCCGGCTCATGGCCATATTTATCAGGCGGCGATCGAGCTTCATGCCAGCGGTTTGCCCACAGATTTACTAAATGTGGCAAATTGGTTAGCAGACAATCAACTATTAGAAAAAGTTGGCGGCCAAAATAAGCTGGTGCAGTTAGTAGAGCGCACGGTCAGCGCTGTGAATGTAGATTCATTGGCGGTGCTGCTAATGGATAAATACATGCGCCGGGAGCTGATTCAGGCTGGTAATCAGGTAGGCCAGTTGGGTTATGACATGGGTAAGCCTTTGGAGCAAGTGCTCGATCAGGCTGAACAAAAGGTTTTAAATGTTACTCAAGTACGCCCACAGGCGGGGCTGACTCAGGTTGGTGAAATTCTGATCCAGACTTGTGAGGACATTGAAGCAAGGCATAACGATTTAACTCCACCCGGTTTGACCTGCGACTTCGCCGATTTAGATGCCATGACTGGCGGCTTCCAGCGATCGGACTTGATCATTGTGGCTGGTCGGCCTTCGATGGGAAAATGTTTGGCTTATGATGCAGAAATTGTGTTGGCCGATGGTTCGATATCCTCGATCGAGCATCTTTATCAGCAGCGAGATGCTCATCTTTTGACACTGCAAAACAACTGGCAATTTAAATGGACTCGGCCGTCAAACTATGTTGATGATGGAATAAAGCCAGTTTTTCGGGTAAAAACCAGTTTGGGTCGAGAGATTGAAACCACCTTAACTCATCCTTTTCTCACATTAGGCGGCTGGCAGCCATTATCTGCATTAACAGTAGGTGAAAAAATTGCAGTGCCTAGAATAATGCCAATTTTTGGCCAAAACCCACTGCCAGAATGCGCCGTAAAAATTCTAGGCTATTTAATTGGTGATGGTAATTTCAGCCAAGGAACTCCTCGATTTACCAATACTAATCCGGCTATTCAGCAAGATTTTATCGATGCTGTGCAAGAATTTGGTGATGATTCTCTTACTGATTGGTCAAAATCACTGGGTCTTTGGGGTAAAACATCTCATGACAAATTTGTACCTGCGGTCATCTTTCAGTTACCCAAAATTTCATTGGCAGCATTTCTCAATCGCTTATTTGCTACCGATGCCTGGGCAACAGTTTTAAGTAGTGGACAGGCGCAGCTCGGATGCGCAACGGTTAGCAAAAAATTAGCCCAACAAGTCCAACATTTATTACTGCGTTTTGGCATCATTGCTCGCCTGAAAACTCGTTCAGTATTATATGAAGGTGAACGTAGTGCGCTATGGCAACTTGATATTACGGATGCCATTTCTATCCAGACTTTTGTAGCTGAGATTGGTATCTGTGGTAAGGAACAGGCTACTGCCATAGAATCTTCCCCATCAAAAGATCTAGCTCAAAGCCAAATCTATTGGGATGAGATTGTGGAAATCGAATCAGTAGGTTCTAAGCAAGTCTACGATTTGACTATTCCTGATACCCATAATTTCGTCGCCAACGATATCTGTGTTCACAACACGGCAATAAGTTTGAACATTGCTTATA
>JAYUSV010000131.1:0-2460 GCA_043755495.1 Synechococcales cyanobacterium | reverse complement strand
CTACCCCGCTGGGAATACCTGCAAAACATTAGTATTCGTCGCTCCAAATCTGCCACGGCTGGGTATGGTAGAATCCGCAGCAAAACTCTCTCAGGCATCATCTTTTTTCTGCGGGCTTGCCTTCATCTATTTCGCCATCCCTCTCGTCGCCAACTAGTTTTGTTGACTACCGCTCCGCCCTTTTTGCCCATCTTGGGCTACTTCGTCAGTTGCTTTTGCAAAATCTCTTATATCTGCCTGTTGTATGACATTTATCCAGATATTGCCATTAATCTCAAGGTGATCAGGCAGCAGCATTGGCTCACCAAAACATGGGATCATCTAAACTGCCTTACTTGGAAAAAAGCTAGTGCAATTATTGTTTTGAACAGCACAATGAAAGACCACATTCTTCAAAAGTGCCCGGAGGTCGCCGACAAAATTTCAATCATTCCCAACTGGTCTGATCCCCAAGAAATTTACCCCATAGATCGAGAAAAAAACTGGTTTGCTTGGAAGCATGATCTAGTCGATCGATTCACCGTTATGTACTCCGGTAACATGGGGCGTTGTCACGACCTAGAAACTTTACTAGATGCCATGGTCATCTTACAAAGTACTGCAATTCAGTTTGCTTTTGTTGGTGGTGGAGACAAACGCAAATTCATGCAGTCTGAAACCAAAGCACTGGGCTTAACCAACTGCTTATTTTTGCCCTATCAAAATAAAGAAGACCTAGCTTTTTCTCTGACGGCCTGTGATGTATCAATACTTAGCATTGATACAAAAATGGAAGGACTAATTGTTCCCAGCAAACTGTATTCTTACTTGGCTGCTGGTTCTCCGATCGCGGCAATTTGTCCAGACCATTCTTATTTGCACCAGGTACTTGCCGAGGCACAATGCGGTCAAACTTTTTGTAATGGCGATGCTCAGGGGCTAGCAGATTACCTCTACAAACTCAGCCAGAATCCTGAATTGGTGAAAGCAATGGGTCAGTCTGGTCGAGCGTACTGCATCGAGAACTATACAATAGAAAAAGTTACCGATGACTACCTAAGCGTATTCAAAGCAGTCCAAAACGATTCAAAACAAAGCCAATTCAGTAGGCAAAGCTCTTTATGAAAATTTTAGTAACTGGCGGTGCCGGTTTTATTGGTTCACACCTCATCGATCGACTAATGCAAGACCAGCACGAAGTGATCTGTCTAGATAACTTTTATACGGGCACCAAGCAAAACATCCAGCACTGGCTATCTCATCCCAACTTTGAACTAGTTCGTCATGACATCACCGAGCCAATTCGCCTCGAAGTTGAGCAAATTTATCACTTAGCTTGCCCAGCCTCCCCAGTGCATTACCAATACAACCCAATTAAAACCACCAAAACCAGCTTCTTAGGCACCCTCAATATGCTGGGTCTGGCCAGACGGATTAAAGCCAGAATCTTAATTGCCTCGACCTCCGAAGTCTATGGAGATCCCACTGTTCATCCCCAAACCGAAGACTACCATGGCAACGTCAACCCGATCGGCATCAGATCTTGCTATGACGAAGGCAAGCGCATTGCCGAAACTCTCAGCTTCGACTACCATCGCCAACACCAAGTAGCTATTCGAGTAGCCCGCATTTTTAATACCTATGGTCCCCGCATGTTAGAAAACGATGGTAGAGTCGTTAGCAACTTCATTGCCCAATCTCTGCGCCGATCTCCCTTAACTGTCTATGGCAATGGTCAACAAACCCGCAGTTTTTGCTATGTTGCCGATCTGGTTGCCGGGTTAATGAAACTAATGGCCAGCAATCAAACTGGGCCAATTAATTTAGGCAACCCCGAAGAATACACTATTTTAGAACTCGCCGAAAAAATTCGTGACCGGCTCAACCCCCAGGCAGAAATCATTTTTAAACCCCTCCCCCAAGATGACCCCAAACAACGCCAGCCAGATATTTCTAAGGCTCTAGCTTGGCTAGATTGGCAGCCCCAAATCTCTCTCGAAGAAGGCTTAACATCTACCATCGCCGAATTCCAGCAACGAATAGCACCCCAAAAAATGGATTTAGTTATTTCCTAGATCACTTGTTTTTTTAGATAAAATTTTAGGTATAAGGTAGTAAAAATGCGTATTTGCGCGATCGGCACTGGTTATGTTGGCTTAGTTACCGGAGTCTGCTTGGCACACATCGGTCACGAAGTAGTATGTATAGATAACAACTCCGCCAAAGTAGCGATGATGCAGTCCGGGCAGTCTCCTATCTACGAACCGGGCTTATCAGAAATGATGACCGCAGCCATGGAAGCTGGGCGCTTACAGTTCACCACCGACTTAGCATTAGGCGTGAATCATGGGGAAATTTTATTCATCGCGGTGGGCACCCCCTCCCTCCCTGATGGCTCCAGTGATACTCAATACGTAGAATCTGTTGCTAAAAGTATCGGTCAACACCTCAATGGTGAATACAAAGTAATTGTCAACAAAT
>JAYUSV010000130.1:0-7155 GCA_043755495.1 Synechococcales cyanobacterium | reverse complement strand
GAATCCAAACGCTCATTGCTAGAATCTCAGGGATTCAGATTGGAACTAGTACAGATTCAAATATAATACCTAGTGCAATGTGATGCAAGATGTGAGCTAACTCAAGCAGATGGAATTGGAGCATGTTGAAATTTTCGCTAGAGAACTTTGCTCATCACAACAGCCAACTATTCTGTTGGTAACAAAAATGTTGATAAATATCTAAGCCTCAGATTACGAAGTTTCCCAGCCAAATTCTTCTACTAGCTCTACACAAAGCCGATCGATCGCCGTCAAATCTGGTCGATCGGGTAAGGTAGAAACCTTATAAACTTCTTCCATCTCAGCCAAAGCCTGATCAGCCAAAGCTTTGACTTGTTCATAGCTAAAATTGCCGTTCAAAATTCCTCGCAGCTCAGTAGCATCGCCCGCCGCTACGCGATCGACCGGCACCTCGCCACTGCGTAAGACTTCCGTGCCACTGCGCAAAATCCGTAGACAGTGCATGGCATGTTTCAAATCAAACCCCGATTGCTTCTCCATCCCAGCCCGTTGGGGGTTGCGGTTTTTCACCCAAGATTGATAGGCATCCCATTCTCGACAGGCATTGCGATAGCTCTGACTTTTTTGCAGCAGTTTAATAAAATCGCTGCGGCTATTAGTCAAGTTTTGGCTGTAGGGTAAAACCTCATCTGCCAAGGGATATTGCTTAAGTAATCCTTTAAAATCTACGTCCCCAGTTAAAAGCTGATAGAGATCTTCGGCCTCGGCAAAATATTCGATTTTTTCTCGAATCAATAAGTATAAGTACTCCAAAAAAGAATGCAGTTCATCTTTGCTTAAAGGACGCTCTGCACCCAAACCAAAGTCATCAGGATTCGGTGGTTTCTCGGGGGGATTCAATAACCATTTGCGATGGGATTCAATTTTCCGAATCTGGGCAGCGGCATACCCAGAAAAAGTATGCTTGGCTTTTTTACTCAAAAAAATCTGCCGATTGGCTAATAACTTTTTGCCCACTGGAGTAAGCAAAGGATATTCCTTCAACCACAGCAGCTCCAAAATATTTGGGTTGGAATTCGCTGCTAGCTGCACATATTTGCGCAGTTCATAGATCGCCGTATCTTGGTTGCCATCTAAAAAACTGAGGATTCCTGGCTCTGACCAACCGCTATCTTTTTGCTCGATCGAAGCGCTACCCAGATAATAAACTTTGGGTGCAATAAATATGCCCCGATAGTCTTTATCGGAGCTAGGACGACTCAAACCGTAGCCGTGGCTACCTACCAGGCCAATGATGATCGATCGAGTTTCTACAGTAATTCTATCCACAGCAAGCTCCAAAAATGCGTTTACCCATCATGACACAAGACTTTTTTAATTTGGCTTGACGTATGGGGCTGCCCCGGAAACCCCATATATGGCTTAAAATAAGAGAGCAATATCTCCAGCCGATACCAGTGACTCTTTCTAGCCCCGATATGCCTTTGTACAACCACCCCCTGCCCGAGATTGAGGGTTGGCTGATTTCGATCGGCTGTCAGCAAGATGCTAAGCAGCCCCACTGTTGGAAGTTTACCCGCGATAATTGGAAAGCCGATATCCAACTAGAGGTGGAAGAGCTAGCAGTACATTATAACAATCCTGGCCAACAAGATACCTATCGATCTTTCAAGTATTCCCTTAGCCGCCAAGATATCGAAAATGCGATCGTCGCTGGACCGTAAATATCTTCTGGGCAGAGTTCTCAACTGTCGAGATTTCTGGATACCATAGAGTAATATAACTTTACAATCATTAAAATAAATATGGAATCCGCAGCCATTCTGAGCATTTCTTTAGGAGCAGCGGTCGTAGCCGTTACTGCCTATGGCCTATATCTTTCCTTCGGCCCACCAGCCAACCAACTCGATGACCCCTTCGATGATCACGAAGACTAAGCCTGTCTCGTCCTACACCGTCACCCATGGTGTAGGCACCTTAGACTCAGCAAGAAAAGGTGCAGCCACCCCCTAGAGACGTAAAATCATACCCACCAGACGAGTCAAATACCCGACCTAAATCAGTCTGTCGATTCCAAATAATCACATCGGCAACTAAGTCTCCATTCTTTTCGCTACTTTCACCGCCTGCTGGAGCCATCACAATCAATTCTCTATTGGGGGTCAACTCTAAGCGCAAATCAGGATTATCAGCACACAGTCGATCGAACTGCTTAGAGGTGACAGTCAAAACCGTATTTCTCACATCTAGCAGCAATGGCTGAGTATTGATATCAGTGGACGAAGCAGGGAATATAGCAACTGTCATAAAACCTCCAAACATCTACAGAGCTTTGATCGTACCATAATTATGCCATTGTTTCCCCCGTGCTATTACACCAAAAACGATCGGGATGATCGAATCCGTCAAACTCCTAAAGTGAACCCCCAGCCTAACTCCCCCACCAAATCGACCAGGTGCTTCACACTCCGGCCAAGCCGATCGCAAAGCGTCTCCGTACAGGAGAATCGAGCTTCCAAACCATCAAAGTATCACCGTCCCGCAGAATTCCCAGAGCCTGAGTCAATCCAGGACGCTCCGATAGCTCTGCTTGCGCCAAAGGCGATCGGCTACTGCTAACCTTGTCATCAAAGATTTTTTCGCACCCAGCATCGATTAGAGCCTTCCGCTGTAACTCCAGATTCTGGTCTTGAGTCGAAACCCGCGCACAACCGATCAGCATAAATTCTCAAAACTTATCTCAGTTGTACTGAATTGAGAATATCATTTCGAGATAGGTTTGTGAGAAGTCAGCACCCTCGATTCTTCGTTCGACGGTTCGCCACCACCTGAGGTTCTCAAAACGGTCATTTTTGAGAACGTTCAAGACTATTATTTTAGGCAAAATAATAAATTTGAGGTTTTAAAACTTATTGAATTTATCATACTAAATTCAATTCTGATTTATTAGAACGATTGGTCTTGGAAACCAGGCTCTTTCTAAATACTTTATCAATTACTATGCTGAGCTTCGATTTCTTTGATTTGCTTAATAGAAAGTTCTGTAATTGAAGCAACCTCTTCTAAAGGCATTCCTCTTTGAAGTAGTTTTAGTGCCATTTCCTTTTGAGCACGCTTGAAACCAATTCTCTCACCGCTGGTAATAAAAGTCATATTTTTCTCCTGCTCAAAAACTTTTAATTCATTCCAAAGAGTATCACTCAACTTCTCCGGCAAAACCATAATCCAGTCAATAAATCTGTAGAGATCCCTGACCTGATCACCATTGTAGCCCTTCTCATACAGCCCCCGCACGAGTAGAGACTTCCAATTTTTCCGCTCCTTGGCCTTCCTCTTTAGCTCCTCAGCTTTTAAATGCGCCATAACGACTAATTCTTGAAAAACTTGAGCATCGAGTTTAAGTTTCGAGATGGCTTGCCAACAGCTCAGTTAGATTGATCTAGTTGTTTTTGTAGCTCCTTTAGCCGCTCGATCGAAAGCTTTGTAGATTGGGCATAGGGGTGATTCCTAAAACGCCAGAGATGCCCATTTGTATACGCCAAATGATGACGATTAAGCCGAGCAATCAGGAGCTATTTAGGTAGTGTCATGGGAGCAATTAGAATTCAGAAACATTTAATCCTTGGCGATCGAAGTAGGGTTCACCAAAAAATCTGCGGCCTGTACTGCTGCCGCCACCGATACCTGAATCGGTGTAAGAGTCACCAAACCATCATTCACAAAAAAGTCCCGCACGGTCAATCGATCGCCAGTGTTAAACAAAGTCTCATAGAATACTTCTTTGATACCCGCCGAAATAATCAGCTTCAAGCAAGCCAAGCAGGGTTCTAAAGTCACGTAAATAGCCGCGCCCTCGGTGCGAATGCCGTGTTTAGCCGCCTGGGCGATCGCGTTGGCCTCGGCATGGATCGATCGAGAGGGCAAATTATTGTCGGTGCATTTTTGCAAGCCCTCATAGCAAAAGCCTTGGGCTGTGCAGTGGGGAGAGCCGGGAGGCGAGCCATTGTAACCGGTAGCTAAAATCTGGCGATGTTTGACGATCACTGCGCCTACTGGGAAAGCCAAGCAGGTCGATCGCACCGCAGAGAGCTTGGCAATCATCATAAAATATTCATCCCAGGTGGGGCGGGCGTGGATCTCGTTCACCGGTGGTTCTTTGAAGGTCGATCGCAATTTTAGTGCAAATTGATCTTGTTCCTTTGCAATGAACTGATATTTGCCCTGATATGATGTCCAAGTAAGATATCAAAGGATTTTCATGACCAGCGTTCCGATTAAAATTCAATGCCTAGTTCCCCATGCACGAGTGCCAGAGTATGCTCATCCAGGCGATGCCGGGGCAGATTTGTTTGCGGCGGAAGACTGTGAAATTTTGCCGGGTAAGTGGTTGGCAGTAGCTACGGGGATAGCAGCGGAAGTAGCGATCGGTTATGAACTCCAGGTGCGTCCTCGTAGCGGTTTAGCGATCAAAAAAGGGGTGACGGTGTTGAATTCGCCAGGGACGATCGATGCTGGTTATCGTGGTGAAATTAAGGTGATCTTAATTAATCATAGTGATAGTGCTTTTGTGATTAAAGCAGGAGACAAGATTGCTCAGATGGTGCTGGCAGCGGTGTCAGCAGGGGATTTTATTGTAGTTAAAGAGTTATCTGATTCGGCGCGTGGTAGTGGTGGTTTTGGTTCTACCGGAGTTTAATATGTTCAAATATAGTTGATCGGGTCAAAGATTTGGCGGTTTTTTTCTTACGGCTTTTGCTGGCGTTGTTTTAGGTTGGATGTGGCAACATGCGATCGCCAAATGCGAGTATTGGCCAAAGGCAGCTCATGGAAACTATTGAGTCAATAACACCTGGGTTGCCATGTATTAGCCTGTTTGGAAAAAGCCCACTCGCAGAATTGGAGAGAACGATATAATTATCTTGGGTACAGGCGACCAGATGGGAATTGTAACCATAACCGCAGATGCAAAGGCAGTGCGGGCGGCAACTCTTTGGAATTCACACCGGCTACAGCCTGTTTGGAAAAGATCGTTCCAGTAAGCTAAAATGGCAGTATTCAAGTCGCAGTGAAGGTAATTCTATGGTAGTTAGACAACCCCGCTATAGCAAGGAAGAGTTTGCCCTTCGCGGCGATGAAATCTATGAGTTACAGGTTCGATCGCAAGTCGAAGAAGGTAATCATGGCAAGATTGCGGCGATCGATATTGAAACTGGAGTTTTCGAGGTTGCAGATGATTTGTTAACGGCATCAAAACGCCTCTCGGCAAGGGTTCCTGATGCCCAGACTTGGTTTGTTCGTATTGGACATTCAGCCGTCGATCATTTTGGAGCACGGAGTTTGAGAACAAAGCCATGATGCAAGAGAAACAGTTCCATTGATTGGGATGCAGCTACTGCGCGGCTATGATTTGCGAATTCAGACGATCGAAGGTGGCTTGGTTATGATTGAAGCCTTAAAGTAGAGCAATTTGTTGCCGATCACGAAGTGTCTCTGGAAGAGAATCGCCAGAGACTCCAAAAAGTTTTAGAGAGTAGTCAATGCTGGTTTGGGGTTTTATGGATACTTCGATCGCTTTTGGCGCAACCTGCGACAGTTGTACATGAGTTTGCACCAAGTACGACCTGTGTGTACGCGGGTCGTACCTGGTATGTCGTGAAGCTATTGAGTTTGTTAAGTATTTTGAATACTATTCCAGAAGAATAGATGGTGTGTTAGATTGAACCCTGTCAGCCTAACATCCATAATAAGCATATTAGGCTGACTGTTTTCTGTCTAATAGCCTTCTAAAGGTGTGTTAGGCGGAAAGATTTCTGTCTATGATCCCATTTTGGGGTGTTAGACGGAATCAATTCAGTCTAATCACTTGTTAGACCGCCCTCATTGGTATATTATGAATTACGTCTAGTGAAAAAAATACAAGGTTATTCTCCATGCGTACAAACAAACTTATCGCTCATATTGTATATACTTCAATAGCCTTTCTACTCCTACCTATATGTGTCAATGCTAATGCTCAGTCTACATCCCCAAAGGTGATAACTTTACCCAATGGATTTAAGCAAATAGACATTACAGGCAGTCAAGTTTGGAATTCTCCGGATGGATACACTTATTCCTCGGACGGGACAGTAACGACTCCAGACGGTATACGTATGAAAATGATCAGTAAAGATGGAAGGAATGTTACTGGCGTTCAGTACTATAGAAATAATGGAACTAAATTGAAGCCCGGTGAACAAATTACAACTCGTAATGGCGTTATTCTAAAGCAAGAGCAAATTTGATAAATGGGGTGAGTCTAGATTTGAATTGATAAGAAAGACCAACAGATTTATCGTCAAGGCTTTCGGGCTTTATTTGTGGATTGACGATTTCTTTGTATCTTCTAATACATTTTTTGCCAAGATCACAGAAAGGTCGTAAATGAAAAATATCTTTTTGGAGTTTAATTCTGTACACATGTTAAAAGCAAATCATTACCACTCCATATTAGCTAGTGTAGCGCTGCTTACTTGGATGGGTTCCATTCAGCCAGCTTCAGCTCAACTCCGTCTAACCTTAGCTTGTGATAACGTCTTTAAGGGAGGGCCATTCGCATCAGATGCAAGCCTAGCAGAATACTCTGCTGCTGTAAATTTTTCTTACATCATAAGGTCAAAGGATTTATATCTTCAATTTGATGGAGTACCATTTAGACGCGATATGTCTTCGACAGCTCCCTTTGGGGATAACGGCACTGCGAATTCCGTTGGTCAAACTAAGCGTTTCTTTGCAGTTCTTGGTTCATATAAAGGTAGCCAGATTCAATTGTTGCAGAATGGAATTCGAGTAATTGATGGGACTTACCCAGTTCCACCGTCTTCCTCAACAGCTTGCTTGCCTTCATTCAGGCCATAGAGTGTGTTGAGTGCAGCAAGCGCATCTATGGTTTTGGGGTGCGTCATGCTAAACGCAGGTAGACTAAACCACCAGGGCTATTTCATTCGACTGAATTACTGATAAGATAAGGCTATCACTCTTTAACTCAGTTTTCAAAATGACCCAAATCGCCCTTGTTGAAGCTTTCTCTGATCTGCTCGATACTCGTTGTAGTTCCGGGAAGCGTCATCATCAAGCACTCTGCCTAGCCGTATTCACAATGGCAGTAGTAGCGGGAAACAAAGGTTTTCTGGC
>JAYUSV010000129.1:0-2465 GCA_043755495.1 Synechococcales cyanobacterium | reverse complement strand
ACCGCTAGTGACTGGTGCTCGATCAGCGGTGTTACTGGGCAAAATCCACCAAGTCTAGTCTGTCAAATTTATTAGTAACGAATTCTCGGTTCATAGCTGGGCATATTAGGAAGGTATTGATTGAGCTAGCCAGTTTAGCTGCTGTGAATTCACTAATTCATTTCGCCACATCAATACTTGATTAGGCTCTTGCCTATGATCTAAATAACTGTCTGCCCCGCAAACTACCCTAACTCAAAGTTAACTGGCTGAAATGGACTGCATCTCCCTGCTCTCGCCCGATCATTACCACCTAATTCCTCTATCGGAGGCCAGCCATGACCAAAGATAGTAACTATGGTCGGCTCGTTGTTCAGCGTTACCAGCTTATGGAAATAGCTGGCAAAGGCTCTATGGGGCAAGTATACCTAGCCAAAGACATGCTGCTGGGCGGGGTCAAAGTCGCGGTTAAGTTTTTATCGAAGGCTAGCATCACCCAAAGAGTCCGTGATCGATTCATGCAAGAGGCCACTATTAGTGCCTTGTTGGGTGAAAACAGCATTCACATTGTGAAGGTGCGCGATTACGGTTTAGATGACTTGGATGTGCCGTTCTATGTGATGGAGTTTTTGCAAGGTGAAAGCCTGAAGGATGTCATCCATAAGAAGCCCATGCCGCTAGCGCGCTTTTTCAATATTTTGCGCCAAATTTGTTTGGGGCTAGATTGTGCCCACGATGGTATCGAAATTGATGGGAATTTATGTCAGGTAATTCACCGCGATATTAAGCCCAGCAATATTATTGTTACTCACAACCCCACCTTGGGTGACTTTGTGAAGGTGCTAGATTTTGGCATTGCCCTACTGAGATCGGATGACTCGCCGACCGGTTTTATGGGTACTCCAGCCTACTGTTCGCCAGAGCAAATGGAAGGCAAGACTTTAGATAATCGATCGGACATTTATAGTTTGGGCATTATGATGTTCCAAATGCTCAGCGGTGAATTGCCCATTCGCCCCACCAGCAGTTCGTTTGAAGGCTGGTTTAATGCTCACCACAAAACTCCACCCAAGTCTTTTCGGGAAGTGGGGCCAAATCTAAATATCCCCAAAGAACTAGATGAGTTGGTGATGGCCTGTATGGCCAAAGATGTGAACAATCGTCCACCGAATGTGGAAGATATTTTGCAATCGATCGAACGCATTGAAAAAAATTACCTGGCGGCGGCGGCTCCTGCCGAAAGCAAAAAATCTACCAAATCAAATGACATTAAAAGTCTCGATGACCTGTGCTTACAATCTACTTGGCCTGCCGATAAACCCCGTGCCGAGATTGTTTTTCCACGTTTGATGGAGTACGAGGGCGAAGTAAGCGCCACGCTCTGGATTATGCTTTCTCGAGAAGAAATAGAATATTACAAAAAGCATCCGCCTCACTGCCAGTTTTTGTTTATTGCCAATCCTCATCCCATGTTGCTGTGGATAGCGGCACTGTTCCACAACGATCTTCAGCATCGTCTTTTGCCTTCTTATTTAGACCTGAAAAAACAAACTAGCGAGAACACCCTACGGGTTCTCGCTCAGACTCAGTCTTACCGACTGCTGTTTTTTAGTTTAGACGGTGAAAGCCGTTGCGTTAGTGTGATCAAGGGCAAAATTCCTCAAACCAAAGTACGGAAACTCCAAGAATGGTTGCAGGAAAGCCAGATAACTGCTGGCTCTCATCAGCAAAAACAGAGCCGAGCTTATTTGCGAGAAGAGTTTGAATCAGTCAAAGTCAAACTGCTAGCTAGTTTGAGCCGTAAGCAACGGAAGACCACCAGCACGCCATCTTAAGTTATTTTGTCTATAAACTAGCAAATGTTTAAAATTTGCGATCTGGTTTTAAGATAAAGGGCGGCTGTTAGTTGGTAATCTTTGTTGCTAGCATTGTTTTAGTTGAGTAAACCCCAGGGTGTCTATATCATGAATTCCGAAAATCTTCCCTCCGACCAATTACCGGCTCCACTGCGACCAAACAAACCAGTGAAGCGAGCTAAGTCTGAGGCCGAAGCTGAAGGTGTGGCTATACCAGAAAGCACCCCTAAACCTCGCCCTAGCAAACCGGTAAAGCCGAAAGACTATCCACCACCGCTGCCCATGCTAGAATTGAGCGGCAATATGCCGATTCCGACGGCTAGTGAACCGTTGCAGTATCGGGCGATCGGTTTGGTAAAAGGCGCATATTTGGCTTCGGCGGAAGAATTCACTAAAGGCTCGGTGATTACCGACGATGGCACGCTAATCGATGCGGTGCTATTGGGCCGAATCATGAGTTTGGCTAAAAAGCATTTAGATTTAGGTGAGTCACATCTCTGGGTAGTGTATCCTCGGGTACGCAAAGATGATGGCAAGCTGCACGTGCAAATTATGGGTATTTGGGAACCCCAGCTGCTTGATGCAGTAGATGGAGTGACGGTGCCACTAGAGCCAATGGAAATTCCAAAT
>JAYUSV010000128.1:0-2466 GCA_043755495.1 Synechococcales cyanobacterium | reverse complement strand
TTATTCGCGGCTACAAAACTGAAGCTTGCGAAACCATGGTGCAGTTTACGCACAACTTCCAACTGGTGCGGGGCGCTTCTAGCAGCAGCTTAAAAGGTGACTTAGCTGGTACTACTCCCAAGCTTAACGCTTTGACTATTAACTCCACCGCCACAGCCGTGATCTCTCCGGCTGCTGCTGGAGCAGCATTCCGCGATACCTCTGTCACTTCTCGCTCTCGCCAAGGTGTAGATGCTAGTTCTGGTGGTAAGGTCTACCGAATTGAAGTTACCAGTATTCGCGCTAATGCGGTCAACCGAGTTTCTAAGTTCCGTCGCAGCAACCAAGTGTTCTTGGTGCCCTACGATAAGCTTTCCCAAGAATACCAGCGCATTCACCAACAAGGTGGCGTAATTGCTAGTGTCACATTAGTTTAACTTTTTTAGTTGGCGATCTTTAGAGGTCGCCAATTGTCGATCGAATTAAACTAAATAGCGCTGTACTTTATTTTTAAACTCACAATTAGGAGCAAAATTTTATGTCATCTTCTGTTCTCGAACTTTGGCCTACTAGCACTGCTGAAGATGCTCAGGTAGTAATTAGAGCTGTTTACAAACAAGTTTTAGGCAATCCGCATGTGATGGAAAGCGAACGCCTGATTGCTGCCGAGTCGCAGCTTTGTAACGGCACTCTTTCGGTGCGAGAATTTGTGCGCGCTGTGGCCAAATCTGAGTTTTATCAGTCGCGCTATTTCGCGGCTTGTGCTCCTTACCGTTTTGTGGAGCTAAATTTCTTGCACTTGTTGGGTCGTGCCCCTCAAGATCAGCGAGAAGTATCTTTACACATCGTCTGCTGTGTTGCCGAAGGCTATGATGCCGAAATCGATTCTTACGTTGATAGCGACGAGTATTTAAACAGCTTTGGCGAAAACACCGTGCCTTACTATCGCGGTCGATCTTCAGATGCTAACTTTAAGCAAGTTGGCTACAACCGGATGTCGGTGATCGATCGAGGCCCGGCTCAAGTAGACAGCTCCGTCAAATCTTCGCAGTTGGTAGGAATGATTGCTGGCAATATGTCCAACAAAATCAAACCTTCCACTAACACCGTAATTGGTTCAGGCACTGAAAAGCGCCTGAAGATTTTGGTATCGGCTGGCACTCCCGGCAAGCTGCAACGCCGCCTGACTACCAGAGAATATATTGTTTCGGCAAGCAAAATGACTCCCCAAATTCAATATATCAACCGCATTGGTGCCAAAATTTTGAGCATCACTGAGATCTAAAAATCTCGATCAATTTTAATGGTGAGCTATTGCTTCGGCTCCGCTCAGCAACAGCTCACCCCAGCCAACGGGCTTTATATTTTTCAGTAAAGTTAAGATTTGGCCTGACATATAGGCTTAAGATACTAATTTGAATATCCCAAAAGAAGGATTTATTTCATGGCGACTATGACTGTAACTTCTCAATCTACCGATACCACTGCTTATGGCAGCCGCTTGGCTACTTTAGAGGTCGCGGGGATTTCGATGCGCAATGGCCACCAAACAATGACCGTGCCATTAAACCGACTGTCTCAAATAATGCAGCAGATTCATCGGCATGGTGGCAAAATTGTTAGTGTAAATACCACTGCGGCTGCACCTGTTGTACCTCAGGCTCCCAAGGCTGCAGCGGCACCTCAAGCTTCAGAGCCTGAGCTAGCAATGGAAGATCCCAAAGCAGCACAACAGTCTAATTCCAAAAAGAAAAAAAGATAGATGAATATTCAGGAGTTTGTGGGGCAGTCGATCGGCGCATGGAAATCACAGCGTAGTGCCCATCATTTGGCTTTTGGCCATTTTGAGGCGATCAACTCGCTAATTGACATTGCTGAAATAGCCCTGGATGACCCCGCACTCCTGGCTTTGTGCGAATTACATCAAACCGATCCAGCTTTGATTGTCTCGCCATTTCGGATGAGCTGGGAGGGAGAAACTGATTGGGATGATGAACAGAAGGTCAAAGGTACTTGTGTTCTGGCTCCGGTGCCCGCTTCTATT
The DNA here is from genome assembly GCA_043755495.1 of Synechococcales cyanobacterium. GTDB lineage: Bacteria > Cyanobacteriota > Cyanobacteriia > Cyanobacteriales > Chamaesiphonaceae > JAAFHZ01. The sequence goes on along the minus strand of JAYUSV010000128.1, from coordinate 443 downwards.
AAACATGGCAAATTATTGCGCGACCAGGGCTATGCCGAAGAAATGCCGGCAATTGGCGAGTATTTTTTTACCGATGATGACACCTTTGTTTTAAACACTCCCTACGACCGAGCAGCCGCCGAAGAAAAAATTTGGTTTGTGGGGCTAAACGTGCGCTGTCGGGTATCCCTCATTAAAACTGCGGCTGGATCTGGCGTGGTAACGGCAGCTTTTTCTTCGGAGATTCGACAAATATGAGTGCTGCGATCGACAAGAGTTTAGTATCTGACAACTTACTAACTTTGGCTACTTGGATGGCCGGAGACTTTAGTAACTATCAGCAGTCTTTCGATCGACCAAGCAATTTCGCTCATATTCATGTGCTGTGGCGGCCTTTACCCTGGGATTTTTTCGGTGGGGTGGGCTTTTACTCTGAACAGGTTTACGACTACGATTTATGGACT
>JAYUSV010000127.1:0-2466 GCA_043755495.1 Synechococcales cyanobacterium | reverse complement strand
CTCTTACTTGGCCAACCCCCAACACGTAGATTCGCTGCGAAAGATAGATAGCTTCTTCCACGTCATGGGTAATCATCAACACGGTTACATGGGTCTTTTCCCACAGCTCAAGTAAAAATTCTTGCATTTGCTCTTTGGTTTGAGCATCTAGAGCACCAAAGGGTTCATCCATCAGTAGCACAGCCGGTTCATTGGCTAGGGCACGGGCGATCGCTACTCGCTGTTTCATGCCGCCCGATAACTGTTTCGGATAGTTATTAGCAAAGTTTTCTAGCCCTACTACATTCAAAAAATAATTTACTTGATCCTTTTGGTCTGCTTTGCTCATGTCCTGAAACTGCAAGCCGAAAGCCACATTTTGAGCCACGGTCAACCAAGGGTATAAGGTGTAGCCCTGAAATACCATACCTCGATCAGAGCCAGGTCTGCCAGTGACTGACTGACCATCAACTAGCACTTCTCCGGTAGATGGAGGCAACAATCCAGCAATAATATTGAGCAACGTAGACTTGCCACAACCAGAGGTTCCAACCAGGCAAATAAATTCTCTAGGAAATATTTTGATGTTGATGTCTTGTAAGACTTTTAAAACCTGTTTTCCTTTGCCAGGATAGACTTTAGAGATATTCTCCACCTCCAATTTAGGGAACTGATTTTGGTCAGCCCGCTGCATCTCCATGGGAGAAACAAATCCACTTTGGCTTGTAGCATAGTCTTGCATAAGTACTTGGGGGTTTATAAGCAGTTATTGTATTGATTAACACCAATTGTGGATTCGGAACAGAATTTGGAGCATATCTCAAGCTAGAACTATTGATATACAGCAGTGTCATCCAGCAGTTTGGCTAACGAAAAAAGACCTGAAAGAAAGATTAGCATATTTGGAGTTGATAAAATGCAAGCCACACAGACAGTATACTCAGCCAAAGATTAAACCCTTAGAGACTTTTAGCCTGATTTTTTAAGTTGTTCGATGATCTAAACTTCAAAAAGACAGTTAAATCAGCTAAATCGCTGGATTGATCCAGTGATTTATTTTTGAAAAGCAATATCTGTCTTAATCTACACGATGAAACAGGAGAAGTTTGGAAGAACGACGCCTAGTTGTCTACTCCACTACTCACGGCGATTCACGGAAGGGAGCACTCCTGGTATAGCGCTCCCAATTGTCAAGACAAAAAACTATAAAAGTTAAGATAGAAATCCACGTAGGCAAAAAACAAACAAGATTACTACATTTCTTTACCCCCTGTTAAGGCTGTTTAAAGTGAATTATTGCCGGTTGTCGTCTGAATTGGCTCGTCAGATGCCGCTGGACGCTACTTTTGGACATCCCCGGGGCTTTGGCCATGCCTCTACGTCCGAGATGGACGCTTTCTTTTAAACACTGTGAGACTTTTTGACATCGTTCGCGTATATTGATTTTCATCGTAAATCTGGATCTAGTTAATCAAGATTACGATATTCGCTCATGTGATCAATTACATGGGCTTTCCTCTGGTTTTGCTATCTGCTCGTAGTAGGTAAATGTCCCGCCTTACGTTGGTACCCTTTACGAACACATGGCCCCCAAAAGCAAAGTGCGGAAATTTCGCCATAAGATTAGGCATGGCCTGTGATACCTTCGAGAAGTCCCCACACCAGATATTTATAGATGAGCACCATCCTCGAACAAGGCAACATCACGATCCATACCGAGAATATCTTCCCGATCATCAAAAAATCTCTATATACCGACCACGAGATCTTTTTGCGGGAGCTAATCGCCAACGGCGTAGATGCGATCGGCAAACTGAAAATGGTCGCCATGGCCGGAGAACTTCCCGGCGAAATGGGCGAAGCCAAAATCACCCTGGCAGTAGACAAAGAAAAGAAAACCCTCTCCATTACCGACACCGGCATCGGCATGACCGCCGAAGAAGTCAAAAAATATATCAACCAAGTAGCCTTCTCTAGCGCCGAAGAATTTATTGAAAAATATCAAAAAAGCGCCGACCAGCAAATTATTGGCCACTTTGGTTTGGGCTTTTACTCAGCCTTTATGGTCGCTAGCCTAGTAGAAATTGATACTTTTTCTTACAAGGAAGGCGCTACTCCCGTACATTGGTCTTGCGATGGATCACCACAGTTTACGATTAGCGACTCCGATCGCACCACCCGAGGCACCACTATTACCCTCACCCTGCAAGAAGAAGAACTAGAATACGCCGAAGAAGCAAGGGTCAAGCAGCTAGTGAAAACCTACTGCGACTTCATGCCGGTCAAAATTGAGCTAAATGATGAACAGATCAACAAACAGCGGGCGCTCTGGAAAGAATCTCCTCAAAACCTAACCAAAGAAGACTATTTAGAATTCTATAGATATCAGTATCCCTTTGAAGCTGAGCCTTTACTGTGGGTGCATTTAAATACTGACTATCCCTTTTTACTCAACGGAATTCTATTTTTTCCTAAGCTCAAACCCGA
>JAYUSV010000126.1:0-2467 GCA_043755495.1 Synechococcales cyanobacterium | reverse complement strand
ACGTACAGATCAGCAATACAGAGATAAATTGTTCAGAACATTCCTCCTGAGCGGCCACAATTGAAGAAATCTATTACGGAGCATTGCGAAATTTCACTACGATGAATATGAGAAGTTCTTGTGAATCATCGACAGACTATAATCTACAGATTAATCATTATTCTCAGCTCCGATGGACCTTAAAGCTTTAATCCGTGACGTACCCGACTTCCCCAAGCCCGGAATTTTATTCAAAGACATCACCACCCTCCTGCGAGACCCGGCTGGTCTGAAGCACTTAATCGATGTGCTAGAAGAAAAATGTGCCCATCTGAAGCCCGATTACATTGTGGGCATAGAGTCGCGGGGCTTTATCGTTGGGACTCCCTTGGCTTGTCAAATGGGTGTAGGCTTTGTGCCAATTCGGAAACCAGGAAAACTGCCCGCTGCGGTCTATGGCGTTGATTACGAATTGGAATATGGCACCGATCGATTAGAAGTCCATCAAGATGCTATGCCCAAAGGCAGCCGGGTGTTGATTGTAGATGACCTGATTGCTACTGGTGGCACTGCGGCAGCTACCGGTGAATTGATCAACAAAATTGGTTGTGAACTGGTGGGCTATGCTTTTGCGATCGAACTCAAGGACTTAGCCGGTCGCAATAAACTTCCTGCCGTACCGATTATTACCGTCTTAGACTATTAAGGTATTGACACCCAAAAAACCCATGTCTACTGATTACCCTCGCCACAATAGCCTGCTGGCTGCACTGCAACCCTTGCTGTTAAATGAGACCTTTCTCTATGTCACCAAGCGAATCTTCCAGGCGCTGATTACGCTGCTGTTAGCTTCAGCTCTGAGTTTTTTGATTGTTCAGCTTTCGCCAGGAAGTTTTCTAGATACTCTAAAGCAGCAGAACGAAAAAATTTCGCCCCAGCGTCTGCTCGAAATTCAGCGAGAGTTTGGCTTGAGCAGCGAAAAAACCTTGGGTGCAGCTCTGACCCAGTACTTTAGCTGGCTTTGGCGAGTGGTTTTTCATTGGGATTTTGGTCCTAGCATTAGTTACAACCGACCAGTATCTGAACTCCTGGGGCAAAGGATGCGTGCAACCGTAGAACTAGCCTTGGCTTCGACCTTAGTGACTTGGTTGATTGCGATTCCGTTAGGAATTTGGGGGGCGGTACATCAAAACAAAGCCAGTGATAAAACTTTACGGGTGTTGAGTTACTTAGGCCAAGGCTTACCTAGTTTTATCGCCGCTTTATTGCTGGTGATGTTGGCACAGTATTTGTCTCCGTATTTACCAGTGGGTGGACGAACCAGCATTAATCATGAACAACTGTCGCCGATCGGGCAACTCTTAGATATTGGCTGGCACATGATTTTGCCGACGATCGCCCTCAGTATTACTAGTTTTGCTGGTCTACAGCGCATTGCCCGAGGAGAAATGCTAGATGTGTTGCGTCAAGACTATATCCAAACAGCTCGGGCTAAGGGTCTGCCCGAAAATCGGGTGATTTATTTGCACGCTTTGCGCAATGCCATTAACCCATTGATCACGCTGTTGGGATTTGAGTTTGCGTCTCTGCTGGGGGGTGCTTTTATTGCTGAGTACTTTTTTAACTGGCCAGGATTAGGGCGGCTAATTTTGTCGGCAGTAAATGCCAAAGATCTATATCTGGTGATGGGTAGTTTGATGATGGGAGCGGTAATGCTGATTTTGGGCAACCTGTTGGCCGATCTACTACTCAAGTCGGTGGATCCTCGGATCAAGCTAAGCGACTTAAAATAGCAGGTTAAATTTACAAACTCGCGGGGATTCGTTAGATTTGTTTACAATACTGCTAAAAGAAAAATCCTCGCTGCTATGGCTGACACCATCACTAAACTTTCTTATGAAACCCTGCAAAAAGGCAAAAGCTATCTCAGCTTTGCTCACAAAACTCTCAGTATGCAGGTACGCAAGGCTCTCAAGCCCAACAACTTACCCTCTTGGCCAGTGCCGCCGGAGTTGATTGCTAAGCTACAACAGCGATCGACTGACCTGCAAGCCACCGATTGGCAAGATGCCGAAAATGGGGTGTACTCCACCAATTTATTGTTTGATGAGCCTTGGTTAGACTACTTGGCGCAGTACCCGGCAATGGTGATTGATATGCCCAGTATCTGGCAGCGGTCGGATAACAAAAAGTATCAAGAATTTAGCAAAGGCATCGAAACTGAAGGCTATCCCAGCTACTATGTACAAAATTTCCATCACCAAACCGATGGTTATTTAAGTAACTGGTCGGCAAGTCTCTATGACTTCCAGGTAGAAATTTTGTTTGGTGGTACTGCCGATGCCATGCGCCGCCGAATTTTGGCTCCTTTAAAGCAGGGGTTACAAGCTTTTAGGAGTGTCAAAAAAATGATTGATCCTGCGATAATGATGTCAGTCTCTAATCTGTAGCGTTCATATGCTGTTAATTTCCACCATCCAAATGACAG
>JAYUSV010000125.1:0-7182 GCA_043755495.1 Synechococcales cyanobacterium | reverse complement strand
ATGTCAATTCGCCTCTACATTGGCAATTTGCCGAAATCTGATGTCGAGCGCCAAGACCTACAAGCAGTATTTGCTGAAGCGGGCGAAAGTGTTTCCGCCAAGGTAATTAAAGACCGTAAGACTGGCAAATGCCGGGGCTTTGGCTTTCTGACAGTAGAAGATGAAAGTCAAGCAGATGAAATCATCGAAAAATACAATGGCGCGATGTTTCAAGAGCTGGCAATTAAATTAGAAAAAGCATTACCTAAATCTGAAGAGGAAGAGTCTTCTGTTGCTAAACCAATAACTTCTCGCGGTGAAGGCCAACGAAGCGAAGGTGGTGGTCAGCGCAGTGAAGGCGGTGGTCAACGCAGTGGCGACAGAGCCAAGAAGGGCGGCAGTCGTGGTGGGAACAAGTCTGGTGGCGGCGGTAACAAAGTGCCAGCAACTTACACTGGTGGAGACACGACATTTCAGCCAGATCCTCGTTGGGCTAACCAATTGGCCATCTTGAAGGAGCGCTTCACCGAAGTTACTACTAACCCATAACTAGCAGTTCCCAATGGGCAGTTAGGTTTTTGTGTGGTCTGTGATTTTGACTTGAATCCAAGTGATAGTTAGGGCTGGTGTCTAAGATTAGACACCAGTTTTTTTCGACTATTTTTTGTTTTTAAGCCTCAGTGGTTTCGCTGGCACCAGCGGTAATCGAAATACCCAATAGCTCCTGCAAATGCGCCTTTAACTGTTGATTGAACTTCGATCGATTAACATTTTCTGGTGTTTTGACCGGCTTGCGTTCAGCATCTAGCATCCAGCCATAATCACTGCCCAGTCGCAGTTTATCTTGCCAATCGGCCACCGAAACCACCAAGTTAGGAGCTTCAGATACACCGTGGACTTTAAAGACATAATTGTAATTATTTTGGTTAGCAGCAGCCACAGTAGAAGACTGTCCAAACTTTTCGGCTAATTTAGCACCGACTTCGATCGCTAAATTGGGCTGTTCTACTTCTTCTAAGGTGCGTACCGCCAGGGTCAGGGCGAAGAAAAAATCTTCTACGGGGACGAATTCTAGTTGCATGTGCTGAAAGCTCTAATTTGGCGCTAGGTCATTATAGAACGAGGTGCGCAGGAGCATCAAAGATCCCAAAGAGTGACATATTCTTCTACAACTTCACCGCCAAATCGATCGGCCAAGTTCTGGGCGGCAGCATCTAGTTCTTCCACCGTAAAACTATCGGGGATATGAGGATTGGGTTCAGGTCGTTCTATTGGGGTATTAGGGGTTGGGGGAATGACTGGAATCGAGATAGATGCTGGAATAGGTGGTGGCACTACATCAAACAGTGAAAGTGGCAAAGGTTGTTCGGCGACCACCGGTGGTAATGGGGCTGGTTCATCCCAGGGTAGGAGGATAGTTTCTTCCTCTCCAAAGTCGCTCTCAACTTCTTCCAGAATTTCGTCGCTCAAATCAGCGATGACTCTATTGCTGGCCGGATTACCTGCTGGCAGTGCAGAAACTACTGGCGGATTCATCACTTGCGGAGCAGGTGATGACGCAGTTACCTGTGGAGCGGTAGGGGTGGGCGAAAATGCTGGAGCCGCTGAAAAAGGTGGCTCTGGCATTGGCGGTGGACTGTTTGCTGCCCTTGTTTTGGTGGCAGTCGCTAGCTGAATAGTTACGGCGATCGATCGACCCAAAATATTGCTCAGAGCTTTTTGGACATGGGTTTTTTGGCCTTCGGCTAGTTTGCTGAGAGTGTTGCTCTTCATGCCCACAATTGCCATGTTTTCGCCGATCGACAGCAACACACCATGGGGCGTAAACAAGCCTTTGCCAGAAGGCTGGAGCTGTTGTAAAACCTGTTGCCAAATACTGGGCAGATCGTAGGTTTCGGCCATTGGTGGGGCAGGAATTGCTGCTGCTGGCTCGGGCAGATCATCAAATAATGGATCTGCGGCGACAAATTCTGTAACTTGCGAAGTCGGAATAGCTTGATGGTTACTGGAGATTGGCAGATCCTGAGGTTCTGAGATTGGCTGATAATTGCTGACTGCTGGGGAAGCCTGGGCGGACTCAGGTTCTGGAATTGGCTGATAATTACTGACTGCCGGGGGTCTTTGGGTGAACTGAGGATTACTAGATTTTGGTGGAGCCTGGGGGGATGGTGGCTGAATCTTGCTAGATATTGAGGTATTGCTGGTCGTTAAATGGCTAGGATTGGCCAAAAGATTAGATTGAGCCATTGGCAGCAACGAGAGTAGGGCAATCTCTAGCCATAAATGGGGCTGATTGCTGCCTTTGAGCTGGGCTTCGCCTTCCTTGAGCCTCTGTTGGCCGCTAAGAATGCTAGCTAGATCTAACTGTGCAGCCAGATCTACAGTTTGTTGCCAAGTTTCATTGGTGAGGCTAGTCAAATCGGGGCGTTGGGGGGCGGTTTTGGCGATCGATAAATCCCGATAAAAACCAGTCAAATTTTGCAGCACCGTCAAAGGCTCCTTGCCCCTTTCGAGCAACTGCCGACAGAGATCGATCACTGTGGTCAGATCTCCTTGCTGCAAAGCTCTACAGATCTCTAATAAATCACCTTCTGGTACCGAACCCACCAAGTCCCATACTCGATCGATAGTGACTTGTTCGCCTACGAGGCTGAGCTGATCTAATAGGCTCTCGGCATCCCGCAGTCCCCCCTGGGAAATCTGAGCTACTAAGCGCAGGGCAGCGGAATCGATCGACATCTGCTCATTTTGGGCAATGTAATCTAAATGCCCAACCATGGCCTCTAAGGGAATGCGGCGGTAATCAAATTTTTGACAGCGAGAAATAATCGTGGGCAATACCCGTTGGGGATCGGTGGTGGCCAGGATAAATACCACCCGATTAGGCGGCTCTTCTAGGGTTTTTAGCAGCGAGTTAAATGCCGCCGTACTGAGCATGTGGCATTCATCAATGGTGTAAACTTTGTACCGACACTGCACTGGCGCATACTGGGCGCGTTCAATCAGCTCCCGAATGTTGTCTACGCCGGTATTGCTAGCGGCATCGATTTCGATTACATCCATGGCGTTGCCAGCGGTAATCGATCGGCAGACTGCGCACTGACCACAGGGTTCGGCAGTGGGTACCGCACTCGCGGTACAATTGAGAGACTTGGCAAAAATCCGGGCGCTGGAAGTTTTACCAGTACCGCGAGGTCCAGTGAATAGGTAAGCTGGTGCCACCTTCCCCAAGCGCAAGGCATTGGTTAGAGTTGCCGCGATCGCCTCTTGACCAACTAAATCGGCAAAGGTCTGCGGTCTATACTTATGGTGGAAAGGAAGGTAACTCATCTGGGGATCAATATTAAAGTCAAACCTGTAGCTAGTTATCCCCTTTTGGGATAGCTGAATTGGAGGGGATGCTAAATTCCTAGATGTCACCAAATCTTAGCCCAAATATCAGCTTGCAACATTATTGGTATTGCTTGGTCACTCTTGCTTAATATGTTAAAGGCATCTCCAGCCAAAATCAAAAAACTCGTGTACTACTACAGCTCAAGGATATCGGTAAATGTTTAAAGGAATTTGGCGGCCAGTCTCAAAATGGTGGCAATCCCTGGTGGGCACCACCCCCCAAAAAGCCCTGGTAGCCAGCGCCGATTTGCCGCCACTCACCGATCCAGATTATGAATATCTGTTCATGCAGTTGCTAGAAGGAGTCTCTCATGGCTGGCAACAGCCTCGGGCGATCGAGTTTTTCCGCAAAATTAAGCAGCGCGCTCCCAAGTCTCAGTGGCTGGCCTGGATGAATACTTTTGGCGATCGGGCGGTGAATTCGTCAACTCCCAATGAAGAATTGGCGCAGCGGATGATTCAGCTTGGTAACTTAGACTGTGGCGAAGTGACTAGTTTAGCTGGAGACTATGGCCACCAAATTTTGGGCAGAATCTACGGGAACATCAGTGACGAAGATTATCTAACCGAAATGATGACTCAGGAAATGGCTGCTCAAGAACTTTCTGATCAGGAGTTTGTGGCCAATGACTCGCTGGAAGATTCAGATGAGTCAGTAGCTGATGACCTCACTGGTTTTGGGTTTATGCCCAGTGATTTTGCTGCCAACGGACAGCAGCCCGTAGAATTGCCCCTAGACCTGTCAGGACTAGAAGAAATTATTGCCGCAGATCCAGAAGCAGCCGTTTTCCAAGCAGCAGCCTCAAAATCTGAACCGCTGTATAAGTCTCGTCAACCCCTGGCAAATTTGGTCGATGATGAAGACGATTTTCCTACTTTTGGCGAAGTACCTGCCGCTCTAAAGTTGGGTAGTCCGCCTAAAAAAGCCCTTGTGCCACCACCACCGCCATCGGGTTTTTTGCAGCCGATCGATCTCGAAGAAGCCACCCTCGAACAAGTTGCTGAACCAAGCGTCGAGCAACAAGAAATCAGCATCGAAGAATTTGCGGCCATGCTGCAAAGTGACCCCGATTTACTGCGAGATATTTCTCAACAGTTGGGCATTGAAACCACCGATCCACAGGTAGTAGTGGATACGGTCATTGCCCAAATGCAAGAGCAAATTAGTGGTCAAAACTAATGCCTGAAATTCAGAGTCTCTATGGTGATGGTGCCTGCAAAGGCAATCCTGGTACTGGTGGCTGGGGTGCAGTGGCTTATTTCACCGATGGTTCGGTTGCTGAGCTTGGTGGCTGCGAACCAGCTACCACCAATAATCGGATGGAAATGCAGGCGGCGATCGAAGCGATGAAGTTTTTCGTTCGATCTGGTCAAGCTACGCCCTGCACTCTCTATACCGACAGCGAATATGTGATTAAAGGTGTCACTAGCTGGATCAAAGGCTGGAAAAGCCGGGGCTGGAAGACAGCCGCTGGCAAACCGGTACTCAACCAAGATCTTTGGGAAACCTTAGATGAACTGAGTAGTACAATCCGCTTGCAAGCTAAGGGAAAACCTTTAAAATGGGAGCATGTCAAAGGCCATGCTGGTAATGTAGGCAACGAACGTTGTGATGTCATTGCCAGTTCGTTTGCCCAGGGCAAGCCGGTTTCTTTACGTCAACCGGCACCATCTACCATCCAATCTGTGGCGCAATCTGCGACCTCTTCACCTGCTCAACTTTCTATTGTCCCAGACCCCAACATTGATACCGTGCCAAATTCTACGATTTCTCCTAGTTCCACTGCTACCAAAATTACCGAAGAGCATCACTCTCACCATGGTGACAGCGAAAATCTGCCCCGAGAAGAACGAGTTGCCCATCTCAATTACATGATTGATACGCTGCACATTGCCGATAAAATTGCGGTGCAAGGCTATTTTATTACTAGCTCAGAGTTAGCAGATTTGATGGATATCAATGCTGGAGCGGTAACTAGCCGGGGCGATCACTGGATTTGGCGCAACTGGATTGTTTCTCGTGCTCGCAAAGAAGGCAACCAAATTTTGTGGCAACTAGAAAGAGTTGATTTTCCTAGCGAAAATTTAACAAGGTCAGAATAGCTGAATAATGCTTGACTTTTTCTATACTAAAGCAGAAGGTATATCACCAATCCCGATCGTCCGGCTGTATTTTGCGAACCCCAAAAATATTTTATTGGTAGATAGTAGCGATTTTGGAATTATTGATACCGGGTCAGATATAACTGTTGTCTCATACACAATAATTAGTAAGCTTCAGCTCAAACCTCTACAGACGAAAAAGGATTTCATTTTCAGAGGATTGGGTCAATTGAATACCGGGATTCCATATTTAGCTACGGTAAGTTTTGACAATAAAAGTTTTATTGATGTCAAAGTAATTGCTATTCCTGATGACATTTTAAATGGGGAAGTGATTATTGGTAGAAATATTCTCAATCGTTTTGTAATTAACGTTGATGGCCCTAGGCTAACTTTCGCTATATCTGATTGATTAGGGTATTCAGCGTGAATCTGTAGATTAGCTCCAAGCTAACAGTTAAGTTTTTAGTCCGGCCATTATCGGTCGCTGCTTTGACTGCGTTAAAGTTTTGGTGTACAAGGCGCTACATTGTATGCTTGTTGTAGTGTGTTGATTAGAGTTGTAACAATACGGTTCGCTTAAGAACAAAATGAAAATCAAGGAAATCAATAAAGGGTGTTCCCTAAGCGGAGTCGATAGCGCAGATTTTCTGAGAGCTTGAGCGAACCGTATTGAGAGTTGTAACAGTTTGTGAAGTGGCAAACAACCTACTTTTTCTTACTTACAAATCGATCGGCTTCTGGTAAGCTATTACCAAGTTTATTCTATGAAACCAGCATATCTTAATCAAGAGCCAAACCAATGACTCCCGCCACACCCCAACTAGAAATCACTGCTTCCAGACAATTCGTACCCTGGCTGTATGAACAAAATCTCAGCCTGGTCTTTACTACCTATCAAGCGGGGAAGGTATTTTTTGTTGGGTTACAGCCAGATGGTAAATTATCTGTCTTCGAGCGGACTCTCGATCGCTGTATGGGCTTATATGCTGCGGGAAATAGCCTCTATATTAGCACTCTCTACCAGTTGTGGCGATTTGAAAACACCCTCGCACCAGGAGAAGTTCACGACAACCACGATGCAATTTATTTACCCCAAGTAGGCTATATCACTGGCGATCTCGATATTCACGACATTGTAGTGGATGACCAGCAACAAATCGTTTTTGCCAATACTCTATTTAGCTGTTTAGCCACCGTCAGCGAGACTCATAGTTTTGTCCCAGTTTGGCAGCCACCCTTTATCTCTAAGTTAGCAGCCGAAGATCGCTGTCATCTGAATGGTTTGGCAGTAAAAGACGGCAAGCCCAAATATGTCAGTGTGATTAGTAAAGCTGACGTAAATGAAGGTTGGCGACAACAGCGGGTGAATGGCGGTTGCATTATCGATATCGATAGCAACGAAACAGTTCTCTCCGGGCTATCGATGCCCCATTCGCCTCGTTGGTATCGAGACAAATTGTGGGTACTCAATTCTGGTACGGGGGAATTTGGTTATGCAGATTTAGACACCGGGAAGTTTCAAGCGATCGCGTTTTGTCCTGGTTATCAAAGAGGGCTGGCATTTCATCACAACTTTGCCATTGTCGGCATTTCGGAATCTCGCCATACTACTCCCTTCCCGTCATAAGAATATAGACGGAATGCGTGGGTAAAAGCCTTGCTCAGAGCCAAAAAAGATCCATGTTCTTCTAGCGGGAAGGGAGT
>JAYUSV010000124.1:0-7191 GCA_043755495.1 Synechococcales cyanobacterium | reverse complement strand
TTCGATAACCATGTTCTGATCGTCGCGCTGGCTTCTTGTTTTATTTCCCAAGGGCTAAAATTAATTATTGATGTAATTAAAAATGGCAAAGTCAGTCTGAGGGTATTGACCACGACTGGTGGTATGCCCAGTGCCCATTCGGCTTTTGTCACCGCCTTGGCTACGAGTGTTGGTCAAATCAAAGGCTGGGATAGCGTAGAGTTTGCGATCGCCACCATTTTTGCCATTATTGTGATGTATGATGCTGCCGGTGTGCGCCAAGCGGCTGGTAAGCAAGCCAGAATTCTAAACCAAATGATCGATGAGCTATTTTCGGAAGACCATAGTTTCAACGAACAGCGCCTCAAAGAATTATTGGGACATACGCCGGTACAAGTGATTGCTGGAGCGGTGTTAGGAATTTTTATTGCCACGGTGTCGGTTTTAAGCTGGTAAATGGTAGAGATTTCCACTTATGCCAGGGGGCTTGGAACATTCAGGATCTTCCTGCTATCCTGGAGATATCAGCTTATCTCCAACCAAATATTATGGCCAGAATGCTTAAGCGCTGGGAATCTCCCCGCAAAGAAGGGCGCAATGATAAAGGCAAAGGTGGTTCTGCCCGCCGTCGCCAGCTCAAGAAACAAACTCAAATGCTGCGCAAGCAACTCAAGAGTAAAGGTAAAATCAGTGACCAGGGCGATCGCCCCGCTAAGTCTAATGAATCTAACAAAAAGGAGAGCCATGCGGCTCTCCTTTTTTGTGTCTATGCTCAAGATCCATCCATCAGAGCTTATTTTTACGTTCTTCACCTAGTGTCTGCGGAGAAGAATCGCCCGTTTAAGAAAGAACTTGCTTGGGTTTACCATCGGGTTTGAGGGCAAAGGTAGCAATCACAATACCCAGAATTGAGAGCAATGCCGTAGGGATAAAGGCATTGGTATAACTGCCAAAAATATCCTTAGCACTACCCGCAATGAGAGTACCTGCTAAGGCTCCTGCTCCATAAGCAGTAAATACTACGCCATAGTTTTTTGTATAGTTGGTTGGGCTAAACAGCGATAAAGTAGCAGTAGGAGCAATCGCTAACCATCCACCCAAAGATAGCCATAGCAAACCAAAAGCAAAAAAGTAATTGAAAACTTGGCCTTTACCAGTGTTCAACATAATAATCGAGGCCACCAAAATCATCATATAAGAAATAATCGCTGCCATCTTGGGCTTCAATTTATCAGTCAACCAGCCAAAAATTGGCCGACCCACCCCGTTGAAGATCGCAAAAATTGACACCGCTGCCGTGGCAGTGGCGGTATCTAAGCCCACAATTTCTTTTCCGACGTTGCTGGCAATTCCGATCGCCATCAATCCGGCTAGAGTACCGATCGCGTAGCAGATCCAGAGGGCAAAAAAACTAGGAGAGCTAAACAAATTATCGGTACTGGTTACAACAGCCGCAGGACCAGTACTAGCCGCCTGCCAATCGGTTGGGGGAAACTTGAGCTGAGAGGCGATCGCCAGCAAAATTAGGGTAAAAGCTCCACCCAAAATTTGAAAGGTGCTACTGATGCCATAGCTGTCAATTAAGGTTTTAGCTAAGGGCGCAGTTACCAGAGGTGAGAGACCAAAGCCAATTACCGTCAAGCCCACTGCTAAACCTTTTTTATCGGGGAACCACTTGGCAGTCACTGCAATTGGCACACCATATACAATGCCAACCCCAGCCCCAGCAATCAGGCCATAGGTCAACACTAACATCGGAATACTGCTGGCAAAACTCGACAAAAAATATCCCAAACCCACAATGACACCACCCAGGGCGATGACTTTTGTTGCACCATAACGCTCGATATATCTCCCAGCGATCGGCATCAACAGAGCAAAAACCACTAACAATACAGCAAAGGGTAGAAGGGTATCGGTGGCACTGATTGTCACGCCCTTGGCTTTCAAAGCTGCCTCTAGGGGTTTGCGAAAAATACTCCAGGAATACACCGTACCCAAGCAAAGCTGGGCGATAATCCCTAATGGTATAAACAGCCAACGGCCCTGGCTAGCCGGTAAGCCAAAAAGTTTTAGGTCATTCATAGGGTGATATTTTTTCCTCGCTTCACACTGGTTAATAAATCCTTTTAGAGCATACAGTCATCTGGAGGGAATTTTGCGGCGAAGACCTATAAAATTTTTAGAAGCTAAATTCAGGAATTTATCAATTTTATGACCAGCAAAGTTTTCCTGGTAATGACCGTCTACAATCGCCAGACCTATCTGCCCCAAGCTTTGGATAGCATTATTGGCCAAACTTACCCCCATTGGCAGCTAACTATCTGGGATGACGGTTCGATCGATGATTCTCCTATAATTGCCCATAAGTATGCCCAGCAAGATTCCCGTATCCGATTTATTGCAGCACCCCACACTGGTAGACAACATGCTTTGAGAAGTGCAATTGCCTCTAGTACTAACTATGACTATTTGGCCTGGATCGATAGTGATGACTACATTGCCCCCAAAACATTGGCAAATACTATTGCTGTTTTGGATCAACATCCCCAAATAGGGATGGTTTATACCAATCATTGGATTGTAGATAAACAGGGGAAAGTATTGGGGCTGGGGGCAAGATGTCGAATCCCCTATTCTCCAGATCGGCTGTTAATCGACTTTATGACTTTCCATTTTCGCTTGATTCGGCGCGAAATCTATGACTTGGTAGGTGGGATTGATTTAGATTTCCCCCAAGCTCAAGATTATGATATTTGCTTGAAGATTTCTGAAATTGCCACAATTGCTCATCTCCAGCAACCGCTGTATTACTACCGCACTCACCCAGATACTATTTCTCAAGCTCAGAGATCAAAACAAATAGAGCGATCGAGTACTGCAATCCGTAATGCTCTGGTTCGAAGAGGCTTGGCCGATCGCTACCGATTGAATATTATTGAGGGCGATCGATTTCAAATAGTCCGCTGTGAATCACCACCTCCTAATGCTGACTAGCCAGATCTCAAAGGCCACGGCAACCTTTTTGCCAAATACGGTAAATCAAACCACCAACAGCTAAAATGGTGGCAAGCTTTCCCCATTCTTAATCTATGAAAATTCTGCATGGCACGTGGATTCCTAGCTCCGGTGATGAATTTATTCAAGGAGGCGGATTTTGCCTGTGGGTAGAAACCGATACCCCAGAGCCGCAGAAGCGCCCAGCCAAAGATAGCCATCCCCAGCAATTAGGCAGACATGAGCTTTGGGCATTCCTGAGTAATGAGCTAGGCATCGGCAGCTCTGATCCTCAAGGATCGCAGCTTGTTACTAAGTATTTCATTTTCCCCAGCACCAAAACCGAGCCGTTGCCATCGCTGGAACTATCACGTTACCTAGAAACCGAGTCACCAGAGCCAACTATCTGGAAAACTTGGTCGATCGATTGCTACCCCATCGACTCGATTATCAAAACCATCAACGAAATTCATTTTTGGTGTCTATATCACGCCACCGAAGTCCAAATTGGCTCTGACCTACTCTTTTGGTATCACTATAGTCAATCATTCCAAGAAGTCATTCGTAAAGATCGCTACATTCCTGCCTTAAAATACCGCGAAAAAATTGCCCCCAAAAGCAAGAGCAAAAAAGTCGCTCCTACTCATGAAATCTATCCCGGCTGGGAGATTATTTCTGAAGCCTATGAAGCCAAAATCCATCAATACATGGAGTATTTGCCGTTGGTCTGCACTGGTGGCTTGGACATACCGGATGCAAAAATGGAGTTCTATGACCCAGAAGCTCTACTGCGGCATTTTTCAGAATATCTACTACATCAGATAGTCACTACAACACCGTTCCCTAAAACCTTTGAAACCAAAATATACAACTCTAGTTTGTTGACCTGCTGTCTGAGTGCTTCAGGGCGCAACAGTTTACCTTGGACAAACGCTGGAGCCATAGAAATCTATCAACAATGGCAGGTGTGGAAACAAAAGTTAATCTCAGCTCAAGATAACTCTGATTTTCATCTCTGCTTTCAGCTTCAAGAAGCTGCTGCCAAATCGCCCGACGATTGGCAGATTAAATTTTTAGCTGCTGCGAAAAAAGATCCTTCCAACAAACTTGAACTAGGTGACTATTGGAGCATGGGGGGCAAGGCCAAAAAGGACTTACAGAAACAGTTTGGTCAAGAATTCGAGAAAGGCTTATTGCTCAATTTAGGTCATGCCGCCCAGATTTATCCGGCCATTTGGCAAGGCTTAGAAACTGACAAACCGGTTGGTTTTAGCCTCAGCGTTAATGCTGCCTTTGAGTTTTTATCAGAAACCGCTTGGATATTAGAAGACTCTGGTTACAAAGTAAGTGTGCCTGCTTGGTGGACACCACAGGGACGAGCCAGAGCCAAGCTGCGTTTAAAAACAACATCGTCATCCAAAAAAGCCGCAGGCAGCAAAGTTAGCAAGGGTTTGATGCAGCTAGATAACTTGATAAATTACCACTATGAACTGGCGATCGGCGATGAAGCAGTTACTCCCCAAGAATGGCAAAAATTAGTCGATGCCAAAGCCCCCCTAGTGCAGTTTCGCGGTCAATGGATGGAGTTGGATATCGCTAAGATGCAGCAGATGCTCCAATTCTGGCAAAAGAATCAGGAAGTACAACCAGAGTTAACGCTGTTGGAACTGATGCAAAAAGCTGCTGAAGCCAATGAAGAATTTGAGGTGGACACCGACGAAAACTTGGCAGCGATGATGGATAAATTACATGATCCTAGTCATTTAGAGCCGATCGAAAACCCTAAATTATTAAAAGCCACCCTGCGAGAATATCAGAAGCGCGGCGTGGCCTGGATTCAGTACTTAGAACGACTGGGTTTAAATGCTAGCCGACGATATGGGCTTGGGTAAAACGATTCAGGTGATTGCAGCTTTAATTAAAGAGCGAGAATCCACCAAGAAAATCGTCCCCACTCTGTTAATTGCCCCAACTTCAGTGGTGGGTAACTGGAACAAAGAAATCGAAAAATTTGCGCCTCATTTAAAAGTAATTATTCATCATGGCAGCGATCGAACTCAAGATTTAGCCGCATTCAAGGCAGCCAGCAACAAGTGTGATATCTTAATCACCTCATATAGTCTAGCCCGTAGAGATGGCAAGCTTTTGCAATCGATGACCTGGCAGCGAATTGTGATCGATGAAGCCCAAAATATCAAAAATCCAGCGGCGGAACAAACCAAAGCGATCTTAAAGCTAAAATCCACTCACCGTCTGGCTCTAACTGGCACCCCAGTAGAAAATCGGCTGTTAGATCTCTGGTCGATTTTCAACTTTCTGAATCCCGGATATTTAGGTAAAGAAGCCCAGTTTCGCAAGTCTTTTGAACTACCAATTCAAAAAGAACACAGCATCGTGCAGTCCGAAACTTTAAAGAAGTTAGTGCAGCCCTTCATTTTACGACGAGTGAAGACTGACAAAACTATCATCAAAGACTTGCCAGATAAAGTCGAACAAAAACAGTATTGCAACCTCACTAAAGAACAAGCCTCGCTCTATGAGGCCATTGTCAAAGATGTAGTTAAGCAGCTCGAAGAAGTAGAAGGCATTCAGCGTAAAGGTTTGATGCTCTCAACCATGATGAAGCTGAAGCAAATTTGTAATCATCCCCGCCAGTTTTTGCAAGACAATAGCGAATTTACAGCAGCGCGATCTCATAAACTTCAGCGCTTGGATGAAATGGTAGAAGAAATTACTGCTGAGGGTCAGAGTCTGTTGATTTTCACTCAATTTACAGAAATTGGTGAAGCTCTACAACAATATCTCAAACAGGTTCTGGGCTATCAGACCTATTACTTACACGGCGGTACTTCACGGAGTAAACGAGAAAAGATGATCACAGAGTTTCAAGATCCTGAGACAGAGCCAGCAGCATTTGTGTTGTCTCTCAAGGCCGGTGGGGTGGGCATTACTTTGACCAAGGCCAATCATGTCTTTCACTTTGATCGCTGGTGGAATCCGGCGGTAGAAGATCAAGCGACCGATCGGGCTTTTAGAATTGGTCAAAAGAACAATGTGTTCGTCCATAAGTTTGTCACCTTAGGCACCTTAGAGGAAGGCATCGACCAAATGATTGAGGACAAGAAAAAAATTGCTAATTCGATCGTGGGAGCTGATGAATCTTGGCTAACAGAGCTAGATAATGAAAGCTTTAAAAAGTTAATTACATTGAATAAAAAAATGGTGTTGTAAATAGGAGCAAATAATCATGGCGCAATTCAGCAGAACTTGGTGGGGCAAACGATTCATTGAGGCTTTAGAGAAATTTACTGACTCAGGGCGATTAGGACGAGGGCGAGCCTATGCCAATAATGGCAAAGTCAAAGAGCATCAAATTAAAGATGGCAAAGTCACTGCCAAAGTGCGCGGTTCGATTAATGCTTATTTTGGGGTGACTAAAGAACCAACTTATACAGTGTTGATCGAGATCACAACAATTTCAGCAGCAGATTGGTCAAAAATTATTGCTAAGCTGGGTACTAAGGCCAGTGTGATATCCAAGTTACTGTTGGGCGAAGTGCCTGATAATATTGAATCAATCTTTGCGGAGATGAATGCCCATTTATTGCCCTACAATCGCCAAGATTTTAAGACTAAATGTTCTTGCCCAGACAGCAGCAATCCTTGTAAGCATATTGCCGGGGTCTATTATTTGGTGGCAGCACAGTTAGACCAAGATCCCTTTTTGTTATTTGAACTACGGGGGATATCTCGATCAAAGCTGCAAGAAGAATTAGCCAAATCAACTTTGGGCAAGGCTTTATCGGCTTCACTAGCGGAGGGTGAGCTGCCGATCGATGCCAAAGAATCTTATTACACCAAGCCCCGTAAGATAGCTATAGATCTGCCCTTAGCTCCCAGGGATTTTTGGCAGGGCAAAAAACGGTTGCCCCAAACGGTAGATCTGGGAGAGATGACTACTATTCCAGCAGTGGTGGTAAAAAAAGGCGGAGACTTTCCGGCTTTTTGGTCACAGGATCAATCTTTCTTAGGGGTAATGGAGGAGTTGTATGATCGGGTAAGAAAGAAGAATAATTGATTTGCAACGACTTATCAGGCCAGTATGCTTAATCGAGTATACTCCCTTCCCGCTAGAAGAACATGGATCTTTTTTGGCTCTGAGCAAGGCTTTTACCCACGCATTCCGTCTATATTCTTATGACGGGAAGGGAGTAG
>JAYUSV010000123.1:0-2475 GCA_043755495.1 Synechococcales cyanobacterium | reverse complement strand
CGAAACCATCATCAGATTAGAATCTCTTTGCAGCGATATCTAAGACTAGAGCGGGTGTTAACTATTGTAAAGCATTTCAATCTAGCCAGAGATATACTTCAACTCCTTACACATGTAGCCGCTCCATCGAATTTAACCAGTTCCTCAGCCTTATCTAATCTTTACCAACCAAAAAAGCTGCGCATTCCACATGAGCCGTCTGTGGAAAAAAGTCTACTGGCTGAATGCTCTGCAACTCAAAACGACCCGAATCTAACAGCAGCTTTAAATCTCGCGCCAAAGTAGAAGGTTTACAGCTAATGTAGACCAACTGTTGAGGTGGTCTACCGATGAGGTTTTCTAAAACTAGTCGATCGCAGCCCTGACGAGGTGGATCTAACAGCACGATATCAGGGCGCTGCTCCAAATCGGTCATTAGCTCACCGCAGTCTCCAGCCTCAAACAAAGCATTGGTAATACCGTTGATGCTGGCATTTCCCTTGGCTTGCTGTACCGAAGTCTCGTGCACCTCAATGCCCAACACCTGACGCACCTTATTAGCCAAAGGCAAAGAAAAAGTCCCGATACCACAATAGGCATCTAGTAAAAATTCATGACCAGTGAGCTGAAGCCGATCGAGGATCACCTTTAGCATTACCTCCGCCTGCTCGGTATACACCTGAAAAAAGGTATCCGCCCCCAACCGCCACTGCAAATCAGCAAACTCTTCGGTCACATAGTCTCGACCAGCAACAATTCGGGTTTCTTCGCCAAACACCACATTGTTCTGGTTGGGCTGAGTATTCAAACAAACTCCCACCACTCCTGGGTATTGAGTTAGCCATTCTTGCGCCTTCTCTGGTAAAGAATTAGGCATCTGACCGCCACTGGCTACTAAAGTAATCAAAATCTCCCCAGTGCGTCGGCCAATCCGCATCGAAAGATGCCGGAACTGCGCCACGTTGGTTAATCTTTCTGGGTCGTAAATCAACCATTCCTGGTCTACAATATCTTGCTTGATGCCCGCTAATAAAGGATTTAAGCGCTGATCTTGGATCGGGCATTGATTGAGATTGACAATTTTGTGGCTGCCCTTTTGGTAGTAACCAGCTTTCACTTGGCCGGTAGCGCCTACCCCCAAAGGATAAGTCACCTTGTTCCGGTAGCCTAAGTCTGATTCTGCCCCGATAATCGGCAGTACCAGAGCTGGATCAATGCCGCCAATGCGGCGCATGGTTTGGGATACTTGGTTTTGTTTGGCAGAGAGCTGGGCGGCATAATTAATGTGTTGGAGCTGACAGCCACCGCATTTATCGGCCACTATGCAGTTCGGACGAATTCGATCAGGCGAGGAAATTACTAAGTTCTGCAACTGTCCGTAGCCATAATTTTTCTTGATGCGCACCAACCGCACGTCTGCCCAGTCGCCGATCGCCGTATCGGGGACAAATACCACATGGGAGTCTACCCGCCCTACACCTTCGCCTACGTCGTTGATATCAGTAATT
This sequence comes from Synechococcales cyanobacterium, assembly GCA_043755495.1. Classification (GTDB taxonomy): domain Bacteria; phylum Cyanobacteriota; class Cyanobacteriia; order Cyanobacteriales; family Chamaesiphonaceae; genus JAAFHZ01. Next base: position 988 of record JAYUSV010000123.1, on the reverse strand, counting down.
TCGAGAGTCAGCAAGGCTCCCTGTTGCCAATTATTGGGGGATTCTTCAGATGTCATAATATTTTAGCTAGCAGCAGCAACAGGAAGGAGAGATGTAGATTCTACTGCAAAATCACCGCTGGATTTAAAAGTCAGATGACAATTCGGATGAGTGTTGATTCTCTCGCTTTATATTAACTTCTGTTAACTGACTCCCTGGCCTCACCTGCCGGTTGTTGATCAATAAGGTAAACTGCTAAGAGATCTTAAAAGTAAGTTTATATATTCAAAAATTATGAGCGTAGTTAGCCAGATTATTCTCAAAGCCGACGACGAATTGCGTTATCCTAGCAGCGGCGAACTCAAAAACATTCAAGAATTTTTAAAAACTGGCGAACAGCGCTTGCGGATTGCAAACCTGTTAGCAGAAGGCGAAAAGAAAATTGTGGAGCAAGCCAGCAAGCAGCTTTGGCAAATTCACCCCGATTATATTGCCCCTGGTGGCAACTCTTTTCAGGCCAAACCCCGCGCCCAGTGCTTACGCGACTATGGTTGGTATCTGCGTCTTGTGACCTACGGCATCTTGGCCGGTGACAAAGACCCGATCGAAAGCAATGGTATTGTGGGGGTAAAGGAAATGTACAACTCTTTAGGTGTACCAGTTCCGGGCATGGTTGACTCTATTCGTTGCCTCAAAGAAGCAGCCCTCAAGATTTTGACTAACGAAGATGCCGCAGCCACGGCACCTTACTTTGATTACATCATTCAGGCGATGTCCTAAGCACATCACAGGCTTAATAAACACCCTCGTATCAGCATACGAGGGTGTTTTGATCGATACTCAGCATCGGCAATTTAGAGGCTTCTATGTCCCCCCAGAAATCGCCCCGGCAACGATCACCTTTGTGGCTATCGCTCCCGATCGTGTTGTTAATTTATGGCACCTTTGGTTGGCTCAGCTCATCTGCTTGGCAACTACAACCTAGTCGCTTGGTAATTTTATGCTGCAC
>JAYUSV010000122.1:0-7232 GCA_043755495.1 Synechococcales cyanobacterium | reverse complement strand
TAGAATGACGGCGGCGGTAGGTTTTCCTACTCTGCGGTTAGTGCGAGTGGCGATCGGCTCTATTCAGCTAGCCGATTTGGCACCGGGCTGTTGGCGAGATTTAACTGATCAAGAGCTGCAAGAAATCTCAGATTCGTTTAGGGTTTGAGTTCTCTCAGCTTACTGGCTCGGCGATCGGCAATGCGCACCAGGGTTTCGAGGTAGCTTAATTTAAACACTCCTAAGTTGCTAATTTCTTTTTTTACATTAGCTTCCCAGTTATCAAGATACGCTAGATCGATCTTGAATTCGTCAATTTGATCAGATACATTTTTTCCTAAAGAACAATTTGGTACTTTATCTTGTTGAACTAATCCGTGTAGTCCTTGTTCTTTTTTTAACCAATATTCATCTTGTAACCAATCAAAGTTATTAAGCTTGACTCGTATTTTGCCATGATGGGCAGCTACGAGATAGGCAAATAGAAAGCTTTTGCCATTAACCAAGGCACCCACTGCGCTAGCCAGTTCATGTCTGAATCCTCGGCGTTGATATCGTCTCATGGACTCCGCTTTAGCCCATATCTGCTTATTGTCATCAATGGCATTTTGAAATTGTGAATGAGCTTTACCTAAATCGTGCCATCGAGCGCATTCGGCCACTATTGGCCAATAACCATCTAGGTCTAAATGTGAGAGGTTTACGGTTATTTTATTTAGTTCATCGTGGGCATCGATCGAGTGATCTGTTAAAGTTACCAACTTTGTTTTCCCCCATAGTTCATTTTGGTTTTTACCCCGAGCTTGAACTGGCAAAATTTGGGGAATATCGTTGTTGTCACCTGTAAATCCAAGCTGGCTGCTATATCCACCCATTGTTTGGGGTAGCATGACAATTTGATTGTTTCCTGGTTTGCCTAGCTCCCAACTTTCTTCACCATCATGCCAGATCCAAACTGAACCACTATAGAACTGCTCAAACATATATACTGGAATTCGACAAAGTTCTTCTTGGCGATAGCGCCAGCTTTGATCTAGTTCTTGTTCAAATTCTCGCCACAGTATCGACAACGTAGGGTCTGATCTGTCTCGGATATATTTACTGACATCTTCGCCGCTGTTGTTTTTTTGAGGATGTGAGTCAAATAGACCGACCAAAAAACCTGACTTTAGCGCGCTTCCACCGATCGGCTGTGCTGGTGGTTTGATATCTAAAAGGGTTGAAATACTGGCGTTAGATATTGGCAACTGATTAAAGCATTTCCAGAAATTTTTGATTTCTTCTGTTTCGTAAGGCCGAGTTACTAGGTCAGCAACGTTGAGTAAGTAAATATCACAGTTACCAATGCCTTTGCGCCCACCTCGTCCACAGCGTTGCACAAAAGAAGCCCAAGGACAGGGCATGGTAAATAGTTTCTGGGCATCGAGATCAATACCGGCTTCGATAACTTGGGTGGAAATTATGATTCCTTTAAAGTCAGCAAGATCATGACACAGTCGATCTCTTTCGTAGCCGCGAAATCTGGCGTGTAATAGTTTTACCGGTATATTACTCAAATTTTCGATCACCTTTTTGGTGATTTCCATGGCATCTTTTACTCGATTGACAATGCAAATGGACAGGGTGCCTGGGTTATGTTCAGCAATAATAGTCTGAGCAATTTGTTCAACATAGTTTTCTGCGGGCAGATCTAACTTGTGAAGCTTTTTGCTAAAGTTGATTTTGGTAGCTGCTGCTGAATTATTGGCTCGATCGGCATCACCGAGACTAATTACCTGATATGGTAGCTCTTGGTTATCTAGCAGTTCTAGATCAAGGGTGGCGCTGCACAAGATTAGTTCTCGCTGGCCAAAATGACCAGACTTTGCGGCAAACTTTTGGAGTAAAACTGATGTTTGGTAGCTTACGCCTTGCAGTTGAGTTTCGTCAACTACGATGCGCACGTCGTTATTTAACAAGGCGGCGTGCATCGACCATTCCCAGCGGCTGGTGGCGTAGCCTTTAAAAAGCTGTCGAGAAATAATTTGGTCTTGAGTGCCAATAATAATCGCCGGTCGATCGATGCAGTCACACCAGGATCGATCAATGGGTTCGCCAGTGCCGCCAACTAATTTATGGCAGCTCACCTGTTCATTCAATTCCAGGTTCTTGAGGATGTTGCTGACTCGATCGAAGGTTTGGTAGGTTAGAGTCCGCATAGGCAAAGAAATTACTAGCCGCGATGGCGTATTCGATCGCTGGTGGTGGATTCCCCAGAGCCAATCGATGGTGAAGCACTCGGTTTTTCCTAGCCCGGTAGGCACCATGAGGGCGTGAATGCTATGACTTCGATCGCGCTGCTGAAACTTTTCTTGGTAGGGATAGGGAGCGAAGCCGCTTGCAACCTGGAAGAAATCTTTGTAGGTGTTTGATTGGCGTAGTTTGGGGTTGGTACTCATTTTATTTAATGTTGCATACTGGTCAATAAAATGTTATCTCAATAGAGTAAGTGACAATTTTAGTATGTATTATGATTTCTTCAACTAGTCGATACACTTACCAGTTAGCCGGTATCAAAGATCGATCGATGGGTTCTTACTTAGCTGGACTGGGTTTGATGAAAGTTGTGGAGCGCGATGTAGACCCGAATGCTCAGTTTTACTGGCAAGGATCAAGTTTTTACATAAAAACTAACGTGCCACAAGATGAGCTAGTTAATCAATTATTGGCAAAGTACCGGGCAATGGTTGCTTTTAGCCCTTGGAATAAATCTTGCGGAATTGAGATCAACAAAAAAACCGGCGAATTGAAGTATGTGGGGTCGATCGGCCAGATTATGAATGTCGAATCTGACCGCACCAAAAAAATTAGACAGCTCTTGCCAAAAATCAAAGATTTAATTGATGAAGCCAAGATAGTAGGGACTAGTTTTTCTTATCCAGAGAAAGCAGAGAAAATTAAGTTTATCGATCGGTGTCATAAATACATTAAAAACCCAGAATGGACTGCTTGGGCTAACTCTGCGATTATTTTGAAAGAAATCAGCAGTCCTGTTTCAATTAAGCCTAAATACCCAGCGTTACTGGGCAGCGGCGGTAATGTAGGAGCCATTGATATTGCTGAAAATTATTACAGCGCATTTTGTATTTTGTTTGATTTAGCCACCGATCGACCGGCGGCAAATGCCTCAGCCTGTTTCAATAAAGCTATTTTTGATCAAGATTCCGCAGAAATAACCGAAAGCAAAGAGGTAAAAGCATTACATTTTTTTCCTAACCAAGACTACAAGTTAGATTACGCTTTGTCAAAAAATAATGACTATGCACCTTCGGGTGGGAGTTCGGCCAGCAGCATCAACCCAGCACTGATTTTGTTGGCGACTGAAGGATTGGTAACATTTCAAGGGATGTCCTCGGGTGGCGACGGTGATGAAGATACCGATAAATACCTGCATCAAAAAAGAGATGTAGCGAAATATTCTTTGGCAGTGTCCACTAGCGGCGCTTCTACTGATTTAGTAGCGCTGGATGAACGAAAGAGTTACACGGAAGAATATTTTTTTCCGCTGTGGTCGGAGCCACAAACCTATGAAAAATTACAGGAGAATATATTTACTTCCCCCTTAATTAACGAGGTGCCGTTCTCTTTGCGAGGAGAAATTAGAGATGGTATTGACTTTATTTGGGCTGTACAAGAATGGGCAACAGACCAAAAAATCACCGGCAAGTTTGCGCGGTATTCGATGCTGCCACGCAAGGGACAGTCTAACTTTGCGGTGCTGCTAGAAATAGTTAATGTGGGTGAAAACTCTCAGCGGCTAGATTTGGCAACAGATCTAGATGAATATCGACATCATTTACGCATATTTGCTAAATCAGATAATTGTCCGGCTTTGATGCAGGGGGCGATTTATCACTTCGATCGGCTTTTTGGGCAGTTTATTCAGGGTAAATGCTCACACTGTGAGCTATTAATGGCCGTGGGTAAGCTAGCAGCGGCAAAGCGGCGGCCTAAGGTTTTGCGCTATGCCTGGGTTGCCCAGTTGCAAGCCGAATCTGATAGCCCAGAGTTGCGGTTGGCGTTGGCGATCGCTAGCTGTGGGATCAAAAAATATCTTTTTGGTGAATACCAGGTATTTAGCAGCAGTAGCCCGATCGATTCATTGATTCGCTTGCAGCAGCAGTGGAGCTTTGTCGCGGCTAAGAACGAAACTAATAATTCCACTCCTTTTTATGGCTATGCCACTGCACAACGAATTTTTGCCGCCTTCGCCGATATTAGTGCCTTTATTCACGGCGTTGATTTTGATGATCGATTATTTGAAAATTGGCTGTGGGCGTTAAGCTTAATTGATTTTAGTGGTAATGTTCAGCAGTTTGTGGTTAAATCGCACCGATCAATTTTGGGCAAGCTGCCGCCAGCTTATCGCTTAGGTCTTATTCACATCAAAACTTTTAACCGCAAAAGCTCTCCGGTATGGGCGATCGCTTATAGTGGTGATGTAAAATTGATCGCGGCACGATTGATGGGTGCCGAAATTTATTTGCGTGGAGGTAAGTCGCCGCCAGTGGCTGTTGCTGACCGGAGAACTGCTGCGGCTTTGGCTTTTCCAATCAGCGATTACCAAAAATCTTTGATTTTGCAGAAGTTTTTTATTCAGGAGTCAGTTGAACGATCAATAGGCTCCTCAGAAAATCTGACTTAGCTATGTTAATTTTGCTGTCATATACCAACTAGGACATATTTTATGAAACTTGATCTTGCTCATATAGCTACCGGTAACACTTCGATCGATATTAAGTTTGAAGTTAAAGGTGCTTTTAACCCCAGTACTTTTCCGAATGTAGGGCGGCTAATTTTTCGGCAAAAAAATCAAGATTGTCTGGTGCTAGACTCTTTTGCTTCGGTTTCTAACATGCTAGAGGGCACGGTGCAGTTGCCCGGTACCGAGGCTCCGATTTTTGCTGATTTACCCTACATTCGGATGATTGATCAAACAGGGGCTTATCGGGCGACTTCGTTAACTTTGCCCCACCGGATTGCTTCGGGGTATTTGTTGAAAAATAAAACTGCGCTGCTGAATGGTCAACGCTTTGGGGATAGCATTAAGGCCGAAATTGTAGCTAAGGGCTTACATACAACTCTGTTAAAATATTGTCCAATGAGTTTGCTGCATGGAGTGTGGTTTTCTCAGTTAGAGGGTGGCAACTACAAGATTTCTAAGTCGATTACGGGTTCGCTAGTAGCAGTAGATGTCAAAGAGGCGATCGTGGGTGGGGTTTCGATGGATGAGGTTTGGAAGAGCGCTGATAACTTAGATTTAAGTGATTTTGACAAGACTGATAAAGCCTCGAAATTAGGGGTGGGGATGATTCCTCACGCTACGACGCGCTATGTTTGTGAGCAGGTGATAGGGGCTTTTCAAATTGCGGACTTGCAAATTGAGTCATATGCAATTCCCTCCGAGGGCAAAAAGTTATTGAAGGCTTTGGCTATTTATGAAATGCTATCTTTTATTGAGACGGTGCCGATGCATCGCACTGACTGCAATTTGCGAGTGCTGGAGGTAGAACTTAATAAGCCGCTAAAAGTGGGAGACGCAGAAATCAAACAAGCGGTGGAGGCAAAAACGGCTGTAGAAACCGCGTTAAAAGATTGCCGAAAAGTGGGTGTGCTGGGTACGATGAAAGAAGTTAGCGTCACGCTTAAGGAAAAAGCTCAACCAGAACCCACCGCTAAAAAACCTAATAGAGAACAGGCTGGTGAAGTAGCTCAGGAGGATGCTTAAATGCTAACGATCGCGATTCAGCTTACCAGTCTTACCTATGGTGCTTGTCCTTGGGATCGGGCGCACATCGAAGGGGCGATCGAAGTTATTCCAGCTCCTACTCGTATTTTACGGGCAATTATTTCGGGGGCTTTTGCGGCGGGTTTTGGTGATGATTTGGCGCTGAAGTCTATTTTAGAAAAAATGGCAGAGGCTACGCCCATTTATCATATTCCCCAGGGGGAGTATGTGGCGCTTCAGGCTTTTCGGAAAGATGAAACCGGAGAGAGCGGGCTGTATAAGTCGGGCAAAATGAATGTGGAGCCTTACTATATTTATAGTGAAAACGATAATTCGTTTTTGCTGCGCTGGTCGATCGAGTTAACGGCTGCGGAGCTGGTGCTGTTGCGGCTGGCGCTGAAGCATATTCATTATTTGGGTCGATCGGAGCATCGGGCTATTTGGCAGGTTTATGATTTGTCGGTGGACGATGAGTTTAATTGTCGGGAGTGTGAGGATGGAGATGAGCAGGTGCAGATGGTGAAGCCAGAGGCGATCGAGTCGCTGTATGTTGCGCCAGGAGTGCGTAATGCTGAGCTAAAGTCGGGTATGCCGGGGTTTTATACGGTGAGTTATAAAATCGATCGGCAGTTGCCAAGTCGATTGGCTGCTCGGACGGTGGAGGTAGATACGGTAATTTTGGCGGTGGATATGAGCTATGCTTTGCCTGCCACTAGTGCAATGTATTGGTGCAATAAGCTGCATCGGGCGCTGGTAGACAAGTCTTTAAAGCAGTCTGTGGAGATGGCCAAGTTTTGGGATGGTAGTGTAACTATTGTGCCTTTGTATGAGAGGCAGCCATATTTTCAAAGAATTTCTTTGTATTGTGCGGCTGGTTTTACTGATGAAGAGCTGGATGTAATTGATGAGGTGCATTGTTTATACAGTGGTGATGGAAATGTGGAGTTGTTGATGGAGCAGGCGTTTTTGGCTGCTGAGCGGGAGGTGAAGAGTTGGGTGAGTGATTCACCATTTTTTATGCCCTTGGCTCCGAGTTTAAAGTATGGCCGGGGTGGACGAATTAGAGATACGGGTTTTAGGCTGTTGACGGGCACTAATTTTGTGAAGAATGGGGCTGAGCATCAGGCGCTGAAGTATTTTTTGCGGCGGTGTGAGGTAGAGGGAGATGTGGTTTATGGAGAGGTTGGAGGTTTGTTGGGTGCTGTTAGGGGGGGTGATGTGTTGGCTGTTTGTGAGGTGGAGGAGTGGCCAAGATATTGGCAGTGGGGGGTGCGGCGGTTTAGTAAGGGAGAGGGCAGGGAGGTGTTTCCGGCGTGTCCTGTCGGTTATTTGATACGTATTAGCGGCTGTTGTTTTAAGGTGCGGGGGTGTGTTTCGATCGGGTATGGCAAAAAACGCCCAAAGCATTGCCACATAGCCACTTCAGCCCCAAAAAACCGCACCCCCAATTTAACACCTACCCACCCGCGCACAACACCCCCAACCC
>JAYUSV010000121.1:0-7233 GCA_043755495.1 Synechococcales cyanobacterium | reverse complement strand
TCTGGCATGACCCAAGATGAAATCCTACAAGACTTTCCATATCTCACCGCCACTGATATTCTTGCTTGCCTTAGCTACGCTGCCGATCGGGAACAGCTCACCCTCACTATCGCAGCATGAAATTGCTTTTCGACCATAATCTTTCACCTCGCCTAGTACTGACCCTTGCTGATCTGTATCCCAATTCTCAACACGTCTTTCCATTGCAAATGGATCAGGACGATGATCGCCTCATTTGGGACTATGCGGTTAAAAATGACTACACAATTGTTACCCGAGACTCAGATTATAACGATCTAAGTCTTGTCCGAGGTTTCCCACCAAAAGTTATCTGGATTCGTCGGGGAAATTGTTCCACTAAAGAGATTGAAGCCATTCTTAGATCATCAACTCAGGACATTCATGAATTTTCCCAAAACCCATCACTGGGAATACTGACCTTAAGTTAAGACATGTAAATTCGATTCAATATTCCTTTCCTAATTAAAAGCTCATTAGATTGGCTAAGTAACACCCTGTTATAGTAGCAATATACTTTCTATGTGAATAATCACATCGATCAACAGTAATAGGCGGCGGCAATCTAACGAACCGGTTGGAGCTGACATTTTCAGGGCTAATAGCTTGAATACAGCGCTTTTTACTGCTGCTCAATCGGAACGTTAGACACCAATATTCTTTTCTTAACTAACAGTTTTTTTAATGAGATATGTTACTGTTTCCCTACTAGTGGCTCTACTCTTAGTATTCTCTTTCCCGCCTATGATCGAAGCAAAAAAAGTACTTACAGTACAGAAAATAACATCTACTGAGATCGAAAAGAAGTTTATGGGAAACTGGGAAGGAATGATGAAACAACCTGGAAACAATCCATTTCCAGTTAAAATCCATTTAAAGGAGTTTTCATATGGTAAATGGTCGGGTATTCTGCAACATGACGACCCGCTTAACGCAGAAGGCAATTTACTGGGGATTAAAGTCGAAGGAAAGACAATGACCCTTGCGGCATCCATTTATCGGGGGCGGGAAAGATGCCTTGACGGGCTTACCGTGTTGACGCTAATTGACAACAATACAATGGAGCGTATCTGGATTGACCCAATGACAGGCAAGGCTGGTGCTAAAGGCAGGCTTAAAAGACAGGCGAATTAAAAACTAATTACTTCTATCTGTCGCGGTGCGTTTCACTTTCTGAAAATAAAAATCAGACCGACCTGTCAAGGCTAGCCGCACCATTGCTGATAGCCTGTCAGTAATGGTGGGTGTGGTCTCAAGTTAGAATGAGTGAGCGATCATTTCCTTTCACCAACTCTCAGATAAGGAGATTCTTAAATGCCATTAGCTCAACTCATGTCACAAATCCAGGAACTCCCAAAAATTGACAAGCTTCGAATAATGCAGTTTCTGGCGACAGAACTGGTCAAAGAAGAAGATACGAACTTTTTTGTTGCCAACCAAGAGTATCCAATCTGGTCGCCGTACAACTGTTCTGATGCCGCCAATGTCTTGATGGATCTTCTCGCGACAAAGCAACGAGGGAAGAATGGTTGACGCTCAAAGATTTCCCTACAAAATCATTGATAGTAGCCTTGGTATGGTTGATCGAATGCCATACCTGCCTTTGACCCTCAGCCTTGACGGTCAATCCCTCAACACTGAGGGTTTACTGGATACAGGTGCAAGCGTCAATGTTTTGCCCTACGAGTTGGGTTTGCAACTGGGCTTAATTTGGGAGAATGAAACGCTCTCAGTTATGTTGGCAGGAAACTTAGCTCGATTTGAAGCTCGTGCAGTCGTTATTGACGCTCAAGTCAGTTCATTCCCCACCGTTAATCTGGCATTTGCTTGGACACAAGCACCCAATGTGCCTTTGATATTGGGGCAAGCTAATTTTTTCTTTGAATTTGATGTTTGTTTTTTTCGGGCGCGTTCTGAATTTGAAGTTCGTCCCAAACAGGTTGGGTCAGTTGGAAGCGATCGGTGAGGCGCAGTCTAACAAACCTGTTGCACGCCGACTAAAACCAAGCTGATGCTCCCAAAGATTCTTTAGTAGCGGGTGAACAGGAACGTTAGACTGAAATGGTCGCCTAAATTGCTTCAAATTTCTAAATAAAAGACAATGTGAGTGCAACAGGCATGACATGATGCAGAAAATGTTAAATCAATTTCAATGCTACATTGCAAAAGTACACTATATTCTATAAAAACATGCAAATAAGATTCCTTGACTTCAGCGCCTTTCTCTTGCTGCTTGTATCTCTTTCGTAACGTACAATCCTATTGCTATGTTTTCGTTCAGTGGTAGAAATTTGGTTCTAGCTCAAGTAACTACTGACACTTTCAAAAATACTGCTTTCACAGCAACCGGTAAATACAACAACAAAAACTTAGTGTGTAAAGAATATGCTAGGACTCTTTATGATTTTGTCAAAGTAAATGCCACGAAATATAAGATCGGTTCGTATAAGGCATATCAAATAAAGGTGCCACTTAAGCCCGGAAGAATATTTCATGATGACTATAGTGCAACCGACCCAATCTCCACGAATGGAATTCATTATGTTCTTCTAATCGATGGATATGTGTTTGATAATCATCATCCAAAAGGAAAATTACAGCAGGAATTCAATGCTGGGCTTGTTGTCGCTACACCTCCAGCGATTACAGAAATTTTGGATTCTGCTATGCAGGATATTCAGTGCTAAAATGAACAATCCCGCTGCAAGCAGACGGGGTCTAGAAACAGCTTTGCAGTGTGGAACTTCATTCCGCATTGCAAAATTCTAAGATTTTGTCGTAGAAAAATAGGAAATGTCCGCTACTAAATTCAATAAGGAGCATTTATGACTCTATATTCAGTATTAGATATGGTTAAAGCGAAACCTGGCATGTTTGGGGTTGACTCCGCTGAATCAATAGCTCAGATGATCGGTGGCTATCAAATGGCTATCTCCGAACATCAGATCGTAGATGAAGACTTGGATCATTTCAATGACGGTTTTGCTGACTGGGTCAGACAAGTCAACCCAATCGTCCCTAGTCACGCTGATTGGGTAAAGATGATTCAGATGTATACCGTTTCTAGACAAGAATCTATGATACAGTTTTTCGACTTATTAGATAAGTATCGCCTTGCTGCGGGCAAAAAACTCACTGACCCTGAAGCGAAATTTATTCGACTGAGTTCTAGTGATTATCCATAGGAAATAGTGTAATTCCCCCTAAATATCGAAGGTTTATTGGATACAGGCGCAAGCATCAATATTTTACATTTGCTTTGACATAATCACTCAATTTGCCCTTAATCTTGGGACAAACTAATTTTTTCTTTAAGTTTGATGTTTGTTTTTTCCTTGTACATTCTGAACTTGAAGTTTATCCCAAACAGGTTGGGTCAGTTGGCAGCGATCAGTGGGGTGCAGTCTAACAAACCTGCAGCATGAACCATCCCTTGGAATATTGAGTTTAAGTTAAGACATGTGAAGGAACCAGGTAGGTGATTGTCACCACAGTTTAACTATCAATATTTCACAAAATCTCCGTGGAAACATCGAAGAGATCGTTGCAAAGTATTTCGGAAAGACTGAAAATAGAATAGTTCCGTCGATCGACTATAAAAAAGTATACCCACTGCTCAATTAATCATGGAGAATGGTCATGAAGGCAATTGTATGTACGCAATACGGCTCACCAGATGTTCTGCGACTTCAAGAAGTAGCAAAGCCCACCCCCAAAGACAATGAAGTCCTAATCAAAATACATGCAACCACAGTAACTTCAGGGGACTGGAGAGTGCGAAGCCTAAGTGTGCCGATCGGCTTTGGGATTATCTCCCGCTTGGTCTTTGGAGTTTTGAAACCCAGGCAACCCATTCTGGGTTCAGAACTTGCCGGAGAAATTATAGCCATCGGCAAAGATGTTAGTAACTTCAAAGTCGGCGATCGAGTTTTTGCCTTTGATGGTTTCAGAATGGCTTGTCATGCCGAATATAAATGTATGCCCGCAGGCGGAACAGTGGCAATAAAACCGGTCAATCTGACCTATGAAGAAGCTGCCCCATTGTCTTTTGGCGGCACCACAATGTTAGATTTTTTCCGTAGAGGCAAACTTCAGAGTGGCGACAAAGTACTTATTAATGGTGCTTCGGGATGCTTAGGTACAGCGGCAGTGCAGTTGGCCAAGCACTTTGGGGCAGAAGTAACGGGGGTCTGTAGCACCGCGAATGTAGAACTGGTGAAATCTTTGGGAGCCGATCAGGTAATTAATTACACCACAGAAGACTTCACAAAAAATAGTGAAACCTACGACATTATTGTAGACACAGTGGGAAATGCACCATTCTCTCGCAGCAAAGTTGCACTCAAGGAAAGAGGACGATTGCTGATGGTTTTAGCTGGTCTGCCAGACATTCTACAGATTCCCTGGGTGACCATGACCAGCAACAAGCGAGTCATCGCTGGGCCAGCAGCCGAGCGCGTCGAAGATTTACGTTTCCTTGCCAATTTGGCCGAGACCGGAGCATTCCAACCAGTGATAGACCGACGATATCCATTAGCACAAATCGCTGAAGCCCATAGCTATGTAGACACTGGGCGGAAGAAAGGAAATGTCGTCATAACTGTGGAGCATGATCACAACATCTAACAAAGTACTCCACCAATCTGCTACAAAAACCAAAAGCTCCCAGTCAATGACCGGGAGCTTTTGAAGTTTAAACAATGATTTATCGAACTGTTAGATAAACTATGATTTCACGATAAGCAAATCACAGTCCATCGCTTAATCATCCCAATCACAGTTTAGACCAACTTCATGTCAGGGTAAGAAGCCATGATGTCATCAGAAGTTAAACAATCGCCATCGGCTTGAGGAGTCCAAACCACCTCGATCGCCAACAAACCACTGGCAGCCAAACTGCCAATTTGTTGCAGCGCCTGCTTCATATCATTCTCACCATTGATCTTAGGTAACTGAAGCTTCGCGGTAGTTGCCACCAACAAAGTAACCACTACATACTCAGAATCTGCATTCATCGCCAATAGCTCCGCCGGACTCTGGGGAGTCAAAGTACCACCTTGAGCAGCACCAGTCAAAGTTGGTTTCTTCACCTGACCATTGATATTAGAAAGAGTCTCTTCGTTAAACTTGCTGCGTTCAGCCATCGTCAAACGGTTAAATACGGCTTCGGCACCGCTTAGCTTGGGCGTGTCGGTAGATACTGAGCCATAGACCCAATATTCTGGATGACGCAACAGAGTCAAACTGACTTCTTGTAAAATCTTCGCCCGCCCAGTTTCGGAATTAGTATCAGCATTAAAAGCAATTCGATCGAGGTCTAATTGCAAATTTCTGGCTTGTGCCATCAGGCCAACCTGTACCTTGGCTACCGAAATACCAGGATTCTCTTCAGAACCTACATCACTGCCAAAAGTGTTTTGGAAAGTGCGGAAAAGATAACCAGCGATCGCCAGAGTAATTAACAGCGAAAACATCCCGCCGCCGCCACCAAAACCCAGGCCATAAAAAGGCATAAAGGGCAGACCGAAGCCACCGCCATAACCACCACCATACATGGCTCCGCCATTGGTGCGAGCAGGAGTCCGATAGCTGCGACTAGGAGCGCGGAAAGAGCCACCACCCATGCGGCCACCGCTACGGGCAGCGAAGGCATCGTGGTTTTGGAGACCGAATACTAGAACCAGGGCCAAGGCCATTGCGACCAATGGTTTAAAGAAAGGCTTAATGGCGGACTTAATTGTCTCGGCGATTTTCTTGAAAGATGGAACCATTGCTACGCGCTCCAGGGTTGCTGTCTGTTGTTTTATCTCTTTAATCTAGCTCGGTTCGATTATTTTTCCTATGAATTTTGATGGCGAAATAACCGCCATGTTAACCGCCGCCGACAATGGTGACTATTTCTAGCCGATCGTCTTGCTGGATAATGGTTTGTGGCCACAATGGACGCTGCAAAATTTCGCCATTGTACTCGACTGCTACTAGCTGGGGATTGAGATCGATCGATTCCAAAAAAGCCGGTAAGCTAGTCTGGGATGGGCAATCACGGGTTTCGCCGTTGACTTGCAGTTGAACAAAAGTGGGGTGAGAGTCAGACATTAATAAATAGTTAAGATTTTACAGGACAGAGTTAATCACTAACGCAGCAACAGTTTAAATCTAGCAAAAACTTGCGCCACTGCTGCTTGTGCCTTGTGATCTAGCTTTGTCCAATCGACTTCGGCGCTGTCCGGGTCAAATAGATGCTCGTCAATTTGAGCGGCTTGTTCGGGTTGCTGATAAATTTCGTCAAAGTTGGTGAAACAGACCTGGAAACACAATTCCCAAATATCTACCCGTAGCTCTTGGCCGTCTTTGGTCAAACACAGCAAGTTGCTGGGGTATGGCTCGGTGACTTCGACATAGCTCACCGGAATATCTGCGTTTTCTTCGGTTTGACGACGAATTTGGTCTACCAACCGAATATAGGCGGGCTGCATCAGTAGCTCGGCTTGCTGCCAAGCCAGCTCGGTGGCAAACTTTGGCTTCATGTATTTTTCTCAGACGGAATACTCTAGATGGTCGCAGCTTGACGATGTTATGATCCAGAAGATTTTACAAAATTTTTTATCCGCCGCCATGTTTGATGATTTTTTTGGCAACGTCCTTCGCTATCAGAGCTACTTCGTTTCGGTGATTCTAGGAATTTTCATTTCGACCTTTAGTTGGCTGAAGCCTTTGCTCAATAACAAAATTACTGCCACGGCGCTGGTTGGGATGCTAGTTGGGTTAGTGGCGTTGATTATCTTGACTCTGAAGGCAATGCTCGGGTTTACTCCGGTAGCATGATCGATCGAGATACTGCACCATGAGTTTTGTAGAGCAAACAGTATCAACAAAAATAGTTTCAGCAGATCATACTTATCTCAAATAATTAAGCCTACCTAGCTTAAGGATCACATTAGCCTCACAACTAGTTGAGCCGATTTGATGTTGGTTTTAGCGCAGTGACTAATAACAGACTAAAATATATATGTTTCGGCTATGGGCTAGACCTATTGCTAACTTGAAACTGAACCTGGTGAAAAAGATATGGCTACAACTCGTCGAATGTCCCGCGTTGCCGAAACGATTAAGCGGGAAGTTAGTCAGATGATTTTATTTGAACTCAAAGACGATCGAGTAGGTGCTGGCATGATCAGCATCACCGAAGTCGATGTTTCTGGCGACTTGCAACAC
>JAYUSV010000120.1:0-7237 GCA_043755495.1 Synechococcales cyanobacterium | reverse complement strand
CAGTCATTAATTATCCGGCACTTAATTGAGCATGTTGGTCACGTAACTGTTGCAGTTTGCTGTCGATCAATTCTAGATCAGGAGACATCGCTGCTGTCATTTGAGACTTGGTGAGCTTAGCTTTCTGAGCAGCTTCGGTGATATCTTGCACCAGTCGCCCCCGATATTCTTCCATCTCAGCAATCACTTCAGCTAGTTCTGCGGCAGTCACGGGTGTTGTAGGGTTTTCAACAGATTCTGTCATAATGATTTGCTAAAAAGTTTTTCCCATTTTAAAGTATTTTGCTGGCCACAACTCAACATTTTAGTCCAAGCTTACGCGGCAACATTCACCTCTGGCAGATCTTCATCCTTATTGTTTGGCAATAGCTGAGCGGGGATTCCTTGCCAGTGAGTGCCAGCGGGTAGGGTTTCGCCCTTCATCAGTAAAGACAACGAATGTAGCTGGGATCCTGGTTCCATCTGAGTATCATAAAGAACGATCGAGCTATGACCTACCACGCAGTTTTTGCCAATTCGCACCTGAGACATTTTCATTATCCGGTCTTCAAACAAATGGGTTTGTAGTCCACAACCATCATTTAGAGCCGCCCGATCATCAATTCTGACCAAATCAAACTCGGTGATATCCCCAGAGTTAATAAACACTCTTTTCCCAATTTTTGCCCCCAAACAGCGTAAATACCAAGCTAAAAAAGGTGTGCCCAAAAAGTAATTGGTTAGCCAAGGAGCCGCAATATTTTCATTTATGCCCGTAATTAGCTCACTACGCCAGACATAGTTATTCCATAGGGGTAAAGATTGAGGCTGGTAACGCCCCACCAACAGCCATTTACAGCTAATTACTACAGCACCGGCCAACAGTCCAATGCCGATCGACCATACTGGCAAAATTGCCATTAATTCTTGCCAAGGCAACTCATCACCAATTTCATCTAGATTAGCTTCTACCAAATAAATTAGGGTACTAATCGCACCAGCCGAAAAAGTCAGCGGCATAATAATGCGAAGAAACTCAATGCCAAGGCGTTGACAAACCAGCCAAATTGATGGCTTTAAGGTCAAACTTTGGTCAAACTTATCTTCCTGAAACCGATAGGGTAACCGAAAAGGTGGATTACCGACCCAATCAGTATCTGCTGGTGCTTTTGGTGGCGGTACCGAGAGGCAGCCCAGCAAGTTATTTGCCACCATTTCGCTACCACCTGGCACCAAAGCACTGTTACCGATAAAACATTTATCACCAATATTGACTTGCTGCAAACTCATTTTGCCTAAATACACCCGGGGCGCACCCAATGACACATCATCAGCTACAAAAGCATTGGAGCCGATCGACAGCAAATCGGGCGCAAAATTGGCAGCCGTAGAAATCTCGGTCTGCTTACCAATTTTAGTCCCCAACAACCGTAACCAAGGTGTGGAATACAACGTGCCATAAATTGTCCCTAGCCACTGCAAACTCAACTTCATTAGCCGATCGATCCACCATTTGCGCAGATAAAAGTTGGTACGTAATGAATAAATACCAGGTTTGATTCGGGGTAAAAATATTTTCTTAAATGCCAACACCTGCAACACAATCAGCAGTATACCGATCACCCCGGCTACAGGAGCTGCTAGTAAGCCTAACCAATGCCATTTATCTAGGGCTTCTATCATCAGCAATATGCCGGGTAAAACTGCCACGGTGGGTAAAACACTGAGCAAGATCACCCCTACAGATTGAATTGCTGCTCGAACAATTCGGCCTCGATTACTTCCGTAAATTGGAATCTGTGGTTCTACATTTTTCTGAAACCTTGCAGGAGAGCCATGCCAGTCCTGTTGGTGTAAGATTCTTGCACCAACAGACAGCAGTGCTAAATCTGCTAAATGACTATCTTGTTCCATACAGCTATTGAGTTCTAAAGCAGCCCGTACACCTACAAAACATCGATCGCCAATTTCAATTTTGCCCAAATGTAAATAGCCATCTTTAACTTCATAGCCCAGTAATCGAGATTCAGCCCCTAAGCTAGTATCATTACCGATTGTTATTAAGTCGTAGGTCTCTACTTCATCGGTACCAAAATAGCAGTTTTTACCAATTTTGGCACCCATTAATCGGTAGTACCAGCTCAAAAATGGGGTGCCAATCAATGGCCACAGAGGCACAATATTTCGTATTAATCGGGCCAGCCACCAGCGAAAATAATAAACTCCCCACAGTGGATAGCTGCCCGATCGATATTTGCCGATCAAAATCCACTTAGAAGCGATCAAAAATCCTAACATTACGGGGTAAAGAACAGCGATTGTCCCCAGAAATACCGGAATTGCTATTTCTGGTTCATCCTGAAAATAGCGATAGCTCAATAGTGGTAATACCAAGTTCACTGAAAAAATCAGTTGTGCCAAATACACACCACCCAATTGACAGAGTGCCGTAAACCAAAATTGCCAACCAACCTGAGGATGTGGCTTGATTTCTCGGGCGGGGGGAGAACTAGTTATGGCGATATGTTCGGCAAAAATAGCGATCGAGGGGTAAAGATATAAGTCAGATACCGAAACATGCTGTAACTGCGGGTCGGTGCGTAGCTCTGACACCATGCTGGCCACCAGTAAGGAGTGACCACCTAAATCGAAAAAGTTATCCTCGATCGAAACCTGGGTGTTAAATAACTTTGACCAAACCTGTACTAAATGGGCTTCTAAAGGAGTGCTGGGTTCCCGCAGATCGGTTCTGACTGGTTCTGGCATGGGCCTCGGATCTGGTAAACGCTGGCGATCGACTTTACCACTGGCTAAGCGGGGAATCTCGGTGGCTGGGAGCTGATGAAAACAAGTAGGCATCATAAATCCCGGCAGGCGCTGACGTAAATGATTCCGAATAGCTGCTAAGTCCACAGTTTTTAAATTCACAGATTCTTCGCCAATTACTAAGTAGGCGATCAATGCCTCTACTCCATCGGCTCCCGGTTTAATTGCCACTACGGCAATCTGAATGCCGGAACACTGCATTAACACTGACTCAATTTCGGATAACTCTACCCGAAAACCCCTGAGCTTCACTTGATCGTCAGCACGACCCAGAAATTGAATTTCGTTATTTACCCAAGCACCTAAGTCACCACTGGCATATAAGCGGCATTGCAAAGTTGGGTGCTGAATAAATTTTTCGACAGTTAATTCTGGTCGATTGACATAGCCTCGCGCTAAACAATCACCACCGATAAAAATTTGGCCAGTTTCACCATCTGCTACCTGTTGGAGATTTTCATCTAGAATATAAACCTTATAACTAGGCAACGGTTGGCCGATCGTCACTGGTTTTTGGGGATCACATTCCAAATAAGTCGCTACTACAGTTGCTTCTGTTGGTCCATAGGTATTCAGAATTCGTCGATCACCTTTGGTGCAACCTGCGACAGTTTTGCCCGAATGCATTCGGGCACTTGTCTGGCAGGTCGCGGAGCTATCGGCTCTAAACCAACGCCGAATCAACTGTGGCTGACAGGCTTCACCGCCTAAAATCAACAGTCGCACAGTCGGTAAATCATCTGGCAGCATCGAAAGTAGCGTTGGGACACAAGAAAAAATAGTGACTTCTAAGCGAGTCAAAATTCTGGCTAACTCACTGCCCGCTCTGACCATTTCGGCAGTCCCCACTACCAATGTGGCTCCGGCAGCAAAAGTTAGCCAAATTTCTTCGATCGAAGCGTCAAAAGCGATCGAAAACCCTTGATAAAACCGATCGGTTGACCTTACTCCATAAACATCCCGAGCTGACCAGACAAAACTAGCCACACTACGATGTTCTAGCATCACTCCTTTAGGCCGACCACTGGAGCCAGAAGTATAAATGATATAGCAGAGTTCTGTGGGACTGATTTCGACGCCGGTGGGCGTAGTGGGCAGGGCAGAAATTACTTGGAGATCAAAGCAAAAACTAGGACAATGCAAATCAGGATGCTTGCTCAGCATAGTTGTCGAAGTCAGCAGTAAGGCCACTTCACTGTCACTGAGAATGTATTGCACTCGATCGGCTGGATAATCGGGGTCTATTGGCACATAAGCAGCACCAGCTTTCAAGATTCCTAATATCGCAATGTAGACTTCGATCGATCTTTCTAATAACAGGCCAACTTTGGCTCCAACTCCAATTCCCCGAGACCCTAGATAGTGAGCGAGCTGATTAGAGCATTGCTCTAGCTCCCGGTAAGTCATCTGCTGTTCATCACAGATTAAAGCTAAGTGATCGGGATATTGCTGAGCTTTTTGCTCAAAGTAGGTATGCAGCAAAGCGGTAGCAGGAGATTTCTCAGAGCTAGACTGTATCTGTTCCAATATTTCTCGACGGGTAGATGATAATTGGTAACTGACCAAGTTTTTATCTCGAATGAGTAGCCTAACAAAAATAATACAAGAGCGATCCAAAGTTGGATTGCTCTTGTATTATTTTTGAGAAGCTTACTAGTCTTAAGCTGCGGGGTAACAAACTTTAGTGCCGCCCAGTCCACAGTAACCATTGGGGTTCTTGGCTAGGTATTGCTGGTGATATTCTTCAGCATAGTAAAAAGTTGGAGCTGGCAGAATCTCGGTAGTAATGGAGCCAATTCCGGCTGCGGATAGAGCCGATTGATACTTTGCTTGGCTGGCCGCAGCGACAGCTTGCTGTTCGCCATAGCAATAAATACCCGATCGATATTGAGTGCCTTGATCATTACCTTGGCGCATTCCCTGGGTGGGGTTATGGCTTTCCCAAAAGATTTGCAATAGCTGTTCGTAACTGACAACCTTCGGATCAAAAACTACCAAGACTACTTCATTGTGACCAGTCATGCCGGTACAGACTTCTTGATAAGTTGGATTGGGGGTGGGGCCAGCAGCATAGCCGACGGCGGTGAGGTATACGCCCTCTTGTTGCCAAAATTTGCGTTCTGCTCCCCAAAAACAGCCAATGCCAAACATGGCCATTTCCATACCTGCGGGGTAAGGCGGGTTCATGGGGTGGCCATTTACGTAATGCTTTGCCGGAGGTGCAATGGCTTCTGAGCGACCCGGTAATGCTGCGCTCGCGCTAGGGATCGTAGATTTTTTATCTGAGAATATTCCAAACATGGCTGAGAGGGGTTAAGTAGCCTATTTAAGATAACTGAATTCCTATCAAGATTGGGCTTAGATAGTCTTTTAGTCGTTGCTAAAACGGGTGCGAAAGCTGCCATGCTTTAACCAATAGTCTTTCAGCTTTGGCCAAGGATTAAACATCGTAGCCTTCACTTGGTATAGGTAGACTTGCCGCCGGTCGCCGATCCATAGTTTATCGATCGGCTCTACCGAAATCAGCGTCCCACCTAACATTTCCACACATTCAGTAAACCTTTCTACGGCACTGTAATCTAAGGTTTCAAACAAAAAAAAGCTACCGTGGCAAATTAAATGGCGACTACGGATCCATCCCTGCATCTTTTTTTCTGCACTCAGAGGTAGCATGGCCATACCTTATAGGGCAAAGAATATTGTTCTTTTTTCTGGAAGCACAGTGGGCCAAAGCGCGAACCCCAAATCTGCTCATGTTTTTCCAGATCCATTCCCATGTCAATGCTCTGCCAGGTAGTGGCGGTGATTTCCACCTGACTCACTAGATAAGTCGTTTTACCATTATTTTCGATTAAACAATTGTTACCCGGCTCTACTCCACCCCGAAACATTTCCCCTTCACGAGTAAAAACCATAGAGCAGTTGACTCGCCGCTCGATCGCTTTAGGTTGGATAGTTTCTAAAATGCTTAGCTCCCGCGCCGCTCCGGCATAGAGCATTGGATCCTGCAAGGCGTAGTTTTCAATATAAATATGGTCTCCTTTATCTACTAGTAAATGAATTCCTTGCCGATAGGGAGTCCATAAGTCATAGTCGTAGACCTGTTCGGAATAGAACCCGACCCCACCAAAAAAGTCCCAGGGCAAAGGTCGCCACAGCACATGAATATGAGCAAAGTTACTGGGTCGATCGAAAGACTGTTGATAGTTACTAAAATCTCCGGCCATCCAGGTAGCCAAAGTTAGTAAGTTATCGCCAATCACCATACTCATGTTTGCCTAATCTCCGAAGAAAAAGCCGCCGTCACCACCCCCGAACCAGCCGAGGTTTTAATCAGAGATACCCGACAGCGCACGTTTGGCCCGACAAACCAAATTTTTTCTTCTGCTGCTGCTCGATCATAGGGGGTATTTAAAACAAAGGTATTATCATCGGTAAAAAAATACTCGCCGATCGCGGGCATTTCTTCGGCATAGCCTTGGTCACGCAGCAGTTTGCCATGCTTAACCGAGGTAGGCACCGGAGCCAAAACACAAGTGCCTTTAACCTTTTGATCATCATCCCAATCAGTTTCACCCTCCCAAGTCATCCGAAAAGGAGCGACGATCAAGGATGGGTCTGTATCGTGAAGTTCGCACAAGGCCAGAAGCGCGGGGTCATCCAAGGCAATTTCAGCTATTTCGATCAGCGATTTGATCGCCTCAAAATGGCCAAAGGCCAAATGATGGGCACTCCGCTGAGATTTCCAGGTGCCGATCGACTGCCCCACAAACTCCTGAATATTCATCTATCTTTTTTTCTTTTTAGAGTTAGGCTGTTGTGCTGCTTTTGGCTCTTCCATAGCTAGCTCTTGCTCAGACTCTGGAGCCTGAGGTGCTGCCGCCTTAGCCATAGGAGCCTGAGGAACAACCGGTGCAGTCGCAGTGGTATTTACACTAACAATTTTGCCACCATGACGATGAATTTGCTGCATCGTTTGAGACAATCTGCTCAATGGCACCATCATAGTTTGGTGACCATTGCGCATCGAAATTCCCGTGACCTCTAAAGTAGCCAAGCGGCTGCCATAAGCAGTGGTATCGGTAGATTGAGAAGTTACAGTCATAGTCGCCATGAAATAAATCCTTCTTTTTGGATATTCAAATTAGTGTCTTAAGCCTATATGTCAGGCCAAATCTTAACTTTACGGAGAAATATAAAGGCCGATGTCTTGAGGATAGCCCGGGTGAGCTGAAGCCTTGCTCACCCCGGCAAATTGCGCCAGATTTTTAGATTTCAGTGATGCTAAGAATCTTGCCACCAGTGCGGTTGATATATTGAATTTGGGGAGTCATTTTGCTCGCCGAAACAATATATTCTCTGGTGGTGAGGCGACGTTGTAGTTTGCCAGGAGTACCAGCAGAAACTAAGATTTTTAAGCGCTTTTCGGTGC
>JAYUSV010000119.1:0-7239 GCA_043755495.1 Synechococcales cyanobacterium | reverse complement strand
CCCGAATCTCGCCGTTGATTTCATCTAGTCCGGGAGTATCTATCAGGTCGATTTGAGTTTGGGGGTTAGGTTGCCAGCGTACCGATCGAGGAAACTTGGTCACACCGTTTAAGGGACCAACATCTAAAACCTGTTCTCCAATCAAGGCATTCAGCACCGCCGACTTGCCGCGACTCACTAGACCAAACACTGCAATGCAGTACAGACCTCGATCGAGCTTACTTAAGGTTTCATTCAACAGCGCAATATCAGCTTGGGCATTTGTTGGTGCATTGGTCTGATATCGCTCTAAGCTATTTTGCAGACTCGCCCGGGCTAGATCGAAGCGATTTTCTTCCAGCGTTTTGGTCGGCGACTTAGCTGTCGTCTCGATTGAATCAATTGAATCAATATTGGGTACTGGGGTTGTGGATATTGCTACTAGCGACTCCAGATTTGGGACTGGAATATTGGCAGCATTATCTGCTGTGGTTGGTTCTGACGGATTTTGGTTCTCTAGATCGGTCACGGCGACGGCATCCTTAAAAGATCATTTTTTCGCCAGTCTAACAGTCTTTCGCCAGATTGCACCGCTATATATGGGCTATGAAGAAGGCTAGCATGGTAAACTTTTATGAAATATCAGTCACTTTGCAGCGAGTAGATACCTCGCAGGTTCAAGAAGTTGAAAGATTACTGGTTTCTCAATGCAATGATTGCCCTAAGCACGGGGAGCGCTTTGGGATTGCTAATCAATCCCGGTGCGACTCCGGCGATTGGTGGTGCATGTGCCCTGACCAGTCTCGGCAGTTTCTGGGCGGTCAAGCGCATCGAAAAACATCGCTTAGATAGATCTGGTAAGTCTTTAAACGCCAAAATTCATCATTTAAGCCTCAGAGCGCAAGCCATCCAAGAAAACGTGTTGATTGCAGAAGATCAGCGCACCCGTTTACAGATGGAAATTGCCAGCCATCAAAATCAGGTAATGGCCTTAGAAGCTGCCCGCAAGCGTATTGCGGGAGAAACCGCCACCATTGAAGCGCAGTTGCTGTCATTACAAGCTGAGAAAAAACTGTTGGAAGCCAGTCTGGATCAGCCTTTGGCAACCAAAGCAGTCAATACGCTCAAACAAAATAACCGCACCAAAGATCGCATTGCTGCTCAGCAAGAATCTTTGGCTACCTTGGCCACCGAGATTGCCGAACGCAGCTTAGAACACCAACAGTTAACCGCCAAAATCGAGGATTTGGTAGCCGAACGCACCACCGCCACTGCCAAATGCAAAGAATTAAAAACCCAAGAAAAACAGTTGCAGCAGTCTTTGCAGCATTTACAAGCTCAAGTTACTCAGCAGTCTATTTTGCAAACTCAAGTCACAGAGCTGCATCAAGAGCGTGAACAACTGCAAGAATCGATCGACTGGCTGCGCACCGATCGAGACCAAATTATTGGCCAGTCTCAATCGCAGTTGCAGGAGCTACTAGAAAAAGAACAAGCTATGCAGCAGTCGCTGAATGAGCTGCAACAGGAGGCTATTAAGCATGAACAGACCCAAGAACGAGTGGATGCTCTATACAAGGAGTGGCAGGATTTAGAAGACTCGATGAAACAGCTTGCCCAGCAAAAAACTGCCAGGGAGGCAGAAGTAGCCGAGATGCAACCAATTATGCAAATGTTGGAGCAGTCGCGGGAACAGTTTATGGCGGAGGTGACTGAGTTAACGGTACGAAAAGAACAGCTTGAGGAACTTACCGTTCTGCTTATTCAGCAGAAAACTGAACAAGAATCTGAGATCGCTGAAATTCAACCTTTACTACAAACTTTGGAAATATCTCGTAGTCAGTTTCTGACCGAGTTAGCAGAATTGGCGGCACAAAAAAAACAAATAGAACATTCTTTAACTGAACTTGCCACCCAAAGAGAAATAAAGGAGTCTGAAATAGCTGCAATTCGACCCAGTGTAATTACCTTAGAACAAACTCGGGAGCAGTTGATGGCCGAGGTGGCTGAGCTACGATCACAAAAGGCGCGGTTAGATCAGACTAATTTGCAAGCTGAAAGCTCAGCAATGGAGTCTTCGCTAGCATCAGAACCACTGTTTTCCGATTTAACGCCCTGGCAAGACAAGTTTGAAGACCAAAATATTCGAGCGGTGTTTGAACACTTATATGAATATGGTTCCTTGACCGAGGCAGAGTTGACCCAAATGTTGGAGGGAAATCCTCGCAAGGCACGGCAATTTGCACTAAAGTTTGATGAGTATTTGATGTATGTGCCCTTTGCCGCCAGAGTAGAAGTAGGAGCAGCGGGCAAGCGTTATGTTCGTAACTAAGTGTGCCCTTGGCCTGGGCAGTAATTTAGGCGATAGTCGGGTTTTGTTAGATTTAGCTATTAAGTCTCTGGTTAGTCATCCACAGGTCGAAGTGATGCAGGTAGCTGGTTACTACCGCACCAAGCCCATCGGGCCACCTCAGCCAGATTACCTGAATAGTGCGGTAACAATTGCTACTAGCTTGTCTCCTTGGGAATTATTGGCGGTGTTGCAGTTGATCGAAAACAACAGTGGTCGAGAGCGACAGGTACATTGGGGTGCCCGGACTTTAGATTTGGACTTGTTGCTATATGGCTGTTGGTATATTAATACGCCCAGTCTACATGTGCCTCATCTCTACATGGCCGATCGAGGGTTTGTTTTAGTGCCTTTAGCAGAAATTGCTGGGGATTGGTGGTGTGGTGAAAAGTTGGTACAGGATTTATGGTCAGTGGTCGATCGAACTGGAGTTGTACTCAGTTAATCAATCCCAGCCGCTTTATTTTAGTTTTGGGGTAAAATCTAAAAACTCAGTCGTTTTCATTTTAGTTTTCAGGTAAAAACTAAAAACTCAGTCGTTCTCATTTCAGTTTTGAGATAAAATCTAAAAACTCAGTCGCTCTCATTTCAGTTTTGGCCAGAATTCTATGAAAAGCTTCCAATCTGGTTA
Organism: Synechococcales cyanobacterium; assembly: GCA_043755495.1. Lineage (GTDB taxonomy): Bacteria > Cyanobacteriota > Cyanobacteriia > Cyanobacteriales > Chamaesiphonaceae > JAAFHZ01. The sequence goes on along the minus strand of JAYUSV010000119.1, from coordinate 4,279 downwards.
CTACGTGCAACAGGGATATTACAAAAGCTTTCAGCCTACACTCATTAATCGGGCTTGGTCGCTGGACAATATGGAGCTGATTCAGTTGTTAGGTCAAGCCGATCGAGAGTTGGGGCGACTGGATATGTATTCGGAATATATTCCGAACATCGATCTATTTATTAGTATGCATGTCTTTAAAGAAGCGACGCAATCTAGTAAAATTGAGGGCACTAAAACCAATATGGCAGAAGCTTTGCTCGACCAAGAAGACGTGGCTCCCGAAAAAAGGGATGACTGGGAAGAAGTCCAAAACTACGTGGCGGCGATGAAAGAGGCGATTGCTAATTTACAAGTCTTACCTTTTTCTTCTCGATTAATTCGGGAAACGCACTGTACTTTGTTGCAAGGGGTAAGGGGTAAACACAAGCAGCCAGGGGAATTTAGACAAAGCCAAAACTGGATTGGGGGAGCGACAATCAGCGATGCAATTTTTGTCCCGCCGGTACATAGTTCGATCGGGGAGTTAATGAGCGATATTGAGCAGTTTGTCCATAATGACACTCAATATTTTCCAGAACTTCTCAAAATTGCCCTGGTACATTACCAGTTTGAAACTATTCATCCATTTTTAGATGGCAATGGTCGGGTAGGGCGATTACTAATTACATTGTATTTGGTGAATCAAGGAATCTTAAAACAGCCAGTATTATACCTCTCCGACTTTTTTGAGCGTCATCGGACTCATTACTACGATAACTTAATGAGGGCAAGAGAGAAGAATGATTTACTACAGTGGTTTAAGTTTTTTTTGGTAGGTGTAACAGAGACGGCTAGTAGTAGTGTCACTACTTTTGATAATATTCTGAAGTTGCAAAAACTAGTAGAAAACCAAATTCAAACCTTGGGTAGCCGTACTCCTACTGCCCAGAAGGTACTGCAATACTTGTATAAACGTCCGATTGTTGATGCGGCCAAGGTAGCTGAAGTAGCCGAGATTTCTGCAGCATCATCCTACAAGCTAATTGGCGAGTTGGTAAAGTTTGGCATCTTGGAGGAAGTCAAGAATGTCAGGAGGGGCAAGCAATATATGTTTATGCAATATTTGGATGTGTTTAAGGGATAATGGATGCTAGGAGTTCTGTCGGTGATGGTTAAACCCTAGTTCATCACAGATCCATTCTCTTTCCCTCATTACTATGCAACTCTTTATCGATACGAATATCTTGTTATCTTTTTATGCTCTGAATCAAGAAGATCTGGGAGAGTTGCGGAAATTAGCCGATCGAGTAATCAATAGAGAAGTAACGCTGCTAATTACCGACCAAATTATCGATGAGTTCTATCGGAACCGTGAACAGCGCATTGAAGGTAGCTTAAAATCTTTTTACAGTCAGACCTTTAATCCTCAACTACCGCAGATTTGTGAGCATTACCCAGAAGAATCGGAGCGTTTGCGAAGTGCTCTGAAGGAATATGAACAAGCTCATAGTGTGATGATGGCGCGATTGGCGATCGAGATCAAAGCCAAAAACCTCCAAACCGACCAAATAATTCGCAGCTTTTTTGAGAATGGTCATAAGGTAGTGCTAGACCAAGCCATTATTGATCGGGCGAGGTTACGCATGAGCGTGGGCAATCCACCAGGCAAAAACAATTCTTTGGGTGATGCAATTAACTGGGAATGCTTGTTGACTGTAGTGCCAGATCAGACTGATTTATTTTTGATTAGTGGTGACAAAGATTATAGTTCTCCGTTGGGTGACGATGAGCTGAGTGGCTTTTTGCGAGATGAGTGGGAGCGGCGCAAGCAGTCTAAGATTCTTTTCTATCGGCGGCTGTCGGCCTTTTTTAAAGACCAGTTCCCTGATATTGGGATGGCCAATTCTCGCGATCGAGATTATTTGGTACGCGAGTTATCTAATAGTCAATCTTTGGCTGATGTGCAGAAGACTGTCATGCGGCTCATTAGCTACCCAGAGTTCACCGCTGGCCAAGCCAACGGCATTTTGTTGGCGGCACTAAATAATCAGCGGGTGGCATGGTCGATCGACGATAAAAATGTGCGGGGATTTTTGCTAGATATTATGACTCGTTATCAGCAGTATTTGGATGCGGAAATGCTCGATCGATTAAAACTTTTATTTGAGCAGGAAAAAGATATTACAGACTGCTCGATCGAGAAGCCAGTCTAAGGCGCAAGTGCTAACTCAGTTTTCTCACTTACTCGTTTGACTGGGGTGCCGTTCAATACTGCTGGCAGTGGGCAATCTAACACAATAGAAATCGTGCTGAGCAAATCCACTTCGATATGAGATACCTGTTTATTGGTGGCTACTACTTCGGCACAGGCTGCTACCAATGCTTTGCGATCGGATAATTTGGCCTGCCCCAACTGCTCTAAACATTCTTGTAGCACCTGCCAATCACACTCTTTTGGCAAACCTGGATCTTGTCCATCATTTTGGCTACAGTGGCGAGGTAATCGGAGTACACCAGCTTGAAAAGCATGCTTAATTGCTTCGGGTTTGTGGTGTCCCGCTCTGGCAACGGTTCCTAGCACTACTAAACTCTCTGACCAAAAATCTTCTAGTGCTCCATTGTCAATCACAGTATCTTGATCTAAAGACGATTTTAAATGGTGTTCTAAAATTAGATAGGCCAACGGCACTTGCCAAGAGGCTACTGTTACTGCATCTAGAGTACTGGATGCACATTTGAGTAAGTGTTCCCGTGCAGCCATTGGTGCATTGTGTAATTGCATAAAAGCTTGCCCCATAATTGGCAGCCGCCAGCGATCTTCAATACGGACAGCAATGGTGTTGAATAGATCGCCAATATGGTCGCTAATTAAAGAATTTTCGATTTGTTTTAAATAAGCTATTTGTTGCGCTCGTACCTTCATATTGTGTGGGTCTAATAGCAGTGCATAGATTAAAGCAGTCGATCGATGTTCTTCTTGGAGAGCACGCTTGATAGCTTTTGGCAAGCTTTTCATCCAGTTGGGCCCCCGAGCAGGGTTCTCTGGAGCAGCAATAATATTTTCTGGAAGACCCGTTTTTCTATTGACTGTTTCACTGGCTGGGCGATCAACATTTGCAGCAGTGCGGCGATCGAGCACTTTGTTTTGCTTCTGTAACCGTCGTTTTGTCCGCAGGTAGCGATTACCAAAAACAACACTCAAAACCACTAAAGCCACGACGAACAAGATTGCGATTTCCATACATTAAAATCTAGCTTTGCCAATAGAGCGTTTATAAGCATTGTTCCCACTGACAGCTACTAAATGAACATTGGAATGAGTAGGAGCCTAGCCATTATGTCAAGATATCCACACACAGATTTCGCGAGCCATTTTGCTCAAATAGCCTGCAATAAGCAGTTTAGACAGGGTTTTGATTGATGCCAAAGTACCTATATAACTTTTTCTAATGTAGGGTATGGGTTTTCATAAGTGACAACTTATGAAAAAATTGGTAATGTTAAAGAAGGTTAAAAGATCATTAAGTTTATTGAACGTTGATGAATAGAATGCCTCAAAAAATGCCAACAACAGTCTTCTGCGACTTTGATGGACCAATAGTGAATGTATCCGCCCGCTACTACAGTACCTACCGTTTAGCGCTGTCTAATGTCTGCAAGTATTACAATACCGATATTTTACTGGTATCGCTTAGCCCCCTTTCTCAAGAAGAATTTTGGCATATGAAGCGAAATCGGATGCCTGACATTGAAATTGCGGGCAGATCTGGCTTACCACCAGCAGCGATCGATCCTTTTTTGGCTCAAGTTAGTTATATTGTCAATCACTCTGATCTGCTATATCAAGATACTATTCAACCAGGTGTAAGCTGGGCATTGAATTTGCTGCGCAGTCAAGGCATTGAACTAGTGCTTGTCACTCTGCGCGATCAAGAACAAGCTGAGCAAATTTTGGCTAAATCCAATCTGCGGCACCTGTTTAGCGGCGTTTTTGGCACCCATGCTAACGAAGATATAGCCTATGTAAACTCGATCGAACTAAAAACTCAGCTTTTAAAGAACGCTGCTGCTGTTCATTGGCCTGTGGCAGTACGCGATCGGCAAACAGCCTGCACCATCGGTGATACCGAAGCAGATGTGTGGGCCTGGCCGGGAACGGCTCCTGAACGGGATCGGTGCCGATGAGCTGACGGATCAGCGTGGTCTTTCCAGCTCCGGAGGTGCCGACCATCAGCACGGTGCGATAACCGGTGCTGGCCGCCGGGCCGGGCAGCAGTTGCTCCCGCCAATGTTGGGAGGACGAGGCGGTCACGAACGG
>JAYUSV010000118.1:0-2494 GCA_043755495.1 Synechococcales cyanobacterium | reverse complement strand
ATAAAAATTTGTTTTTCAAAACCTGCCTAGCGATTAAGCTATCAGGGAAGTTACCCATCTCCCAGCAGAATTTACAATTCAATAATTTATAGCTGCTAGTCAACAAGCCATATTATTTTATCCTCTGGTCGCCAACAATTAAGTATCAATTGTCGCAGCCGCATGATCCAATAGCAGCCGATCGAGCCATTGCAGCAGCAGCCAAATTCCGCCAGAGCACAGAGCCAGCACCCCCCAAAAGCTCTGCACCAAGCTGACATTTTGATCTAACGCCCAGCCGCCAATCGGTGGGCCAATCGCAAAACCCACCGCCCAACAAAGAGAATTCAAAGAAGTATAAACTCCCATCAACTGCTCTGGAGCAATATCGGCGGTCAACGCCGAAGCCGTCGGGTTATAGGCAGCCAGCGCCACTGCAATACCCAGCATGGCCATGACTAGCCAACCATTGCTGTGAGCAGGTTGTAAGGTGGCCAAAGCTACAAATACAAAGCTTAAGCCCCAAATTAACGCCGCTTTACCCAGAGCCTGAGCATGTCGATCGGGCTTCAGCCAGCGAATTACGGGTAACTGCACTGCGGCCATGGCAATTAGGTTAATGGTGAATAAAACCGTGACCGTCCAGGTGGTGCCCCCGGCAAAGCGGGTAACATACAGCGGAATCGCAGTTTCTAGCTGTGCTACGTAGGTTGTAAGCAAGATATTAATTAATAGATAAAGCTGAAGTCGGCGATCGCCCAAAGCCTGCAAATATCCCTGCCAGGGCGACAGCTCACTCATTGTGGTTGGCTTAGTTTCGCGGATGCCTAACACAATCACCCAGGCAAACAGAAAAAACGAAAATCCATCTAACCAAAACAGCCAGCGATAATCGATAGCCAACTGCAACATCAGACCGCCGCCAATAATGCCCAGACCCAGACCCAAGTTATCGGCTAGGCGGGTAACAGCATAGGCGTTGCGGCGCTCATCAGAGGTGGTAGCCAAGTCGGCCACTAGCGATTCGTTAGCTGGCCAATAGAGTCCGGTACCCAATCCAAATAACAAGTTTCCCAGCACCAGCGACCAAAAATCTTGAGCCAGGGCAAACATTGCCGCAGCAATTGCCGAAGTCACCATCGCCGCTATTAGTAAGGGCTTGCGACCAACTCGATCAACTAAGCTGCCGCTGGCTAGCCGTCCGATCACGCCAAATATCGACTGACAGCCGATCGCTAGCCCTACGGCAGTACTGGAAAGATGTAGGTGGCTGACAAAAAAGATCGGGGCATAAAACAGTGTCAGACCACTGCCTAACTGGGAAATCAGTCGCCCGATCGCCAGTAGCCAGACTTGAGAAGCAATTTGGCGCATTGAGAGAATAGTATCAACTGATACCAAATTAGTAGAACGTTAAAATATTAGCGTATGAAGAAAAGTTGCTAATTATTGCGAATCTTGAATCAGACCTTATAATTTTTACAATGAATCCTTATTCTTCCTTTAAGGTATATAGCGGATATCGCCGTCAAGAACTCACATTTTATTAACCAACATGCCCCGGATTCTAGTCATTGATGACGATGCAGCCATTTCAGAGATAGTCTGTATTAACCTCGAAATGGCTGGCTACGAAGTTAAGCAAGCCCCCGATGGGATTCAAGGTCAGGCTATGGCCATCCAAATGCTGCCTGATTTGATTATGCTCGATTTAATGCTGCCCAAGGTAGATGGCTATACCGTCTGCCAAAGATTACGCCGCGATGAGCGCACTGCCGATATTCCGGTGGTGATGTTGACTGCTTTGGGGCAAACTCAAAACAAGGTGGATGGCTTTAATGCCGGTGCCGACGATTACTTGACTAAGCCTTTCGAGATCGAAGAAATGCTGGCACGGGTCAGAGCTTTGCTACGACGCACCGATCGCATCCCCCAGGCCGCCAAGCACACCGAAATATTAAGCTACGGGCCACTCATTTTGGTGCCCGAGCGCTTTGAGGCGATGTGGTTTACCAGAACCATCAAGCTCACTCACTTAGAGTTTGAGCTGTTGCATTGCCTGCTACAGCGCCACGGCCAGACGGTTTCCCCCAGCGATATTCTCAAAGAAGTCTGGGGCTATGATCCCAACGACGACATCGAGACTATCCGGGTACACATTCGTCACCTGCGCACCAAGCTCGAACCAGAACCTCGCCGTCCTCAGTTTATCAAAACGGTTTATGGTGCGGGCTACTGTCTAGAGTTGCCGCTGGATGAAGACCAAACCAGGCAGTAGAAAAGTCCAAAGCACTCAGCTCCGTACAGGAAATATGGTCGGTGCGTCCGTCAATATTCCTCCTGGCAAGACAGCGAGTAAATAGAGTGAGCAGTAATGGAAAAAAGTACCGAAAGAATAGAAAATATTCGGGCAAGGTGTGAAGCTGCCCGATCCAGTCCATGGACAGCAATTATCGAAGGTAGAGATCAAACAAGTGGCTCTAGTTTTATCATGATTGGAGAAGGTCAACAGCGT
>JAYUSV010000117.1:0-7270 GCA_043755495.1 Synechococcales cyanobacterium | reverse complement strand
CGGCAGAAAGGGACTAAAGTCCCCCGAGTCGCTTGTATCTCAGGGCTGAAGCCGCTGAGCTTTACGCATCCCGCGTTTCCTTGTAAGCAGAGGTTTTAGGTGTCGATCGCTTGCTGTGACAGACTCCTTAAAGCCGCTTGTGCCATCAGTTTAGCAGAAGATACTCTGTACTCAACTATCCAATTTACTTATTAAATCGCCGCGCCGAAAGGTTGCAGATAGCTGCTGCAAGGAAATTTCCTGCCCCCCATAAAGATTTTGAAGCGCCTGTTGAATATCCTGTACTGCCGCATTAAAATACGCATCACCATGTTGTTCAATAAGATTCTGGGCAGATTGGAAGTTTTGATGACTAATTTCTTTTATTTGAATGCTCATATCAGTAAGAAGTCTTTGTCCCATCTGCATTGCAATAAAGCATGAAGCATAGCGGACAAAGTCAGGATCCGTGGACTCTGGTCTTTTTCGGCGATTTTCTGCAATTCTGTAAAGTTGGACGGCAATTATAACTTGTGATCCGTTTAATTCCTCGATAAATATTGAATCATACAGTTTGCCAAAATGCTCACGCGAGAAAAATCTTGCCTGATGAGGTTTTTTTCTCCAAACAGATAACACCGCTTCTGCAGCTACCCCTGAAGTAATATCTGTAGATCTGGTACTAGTATCAGATCGCTTACGTCGATAACTAAATCCTAATTGTCGAATATCCATCTCTAATCTTTGCTGGCGTTCATCATTAGCTCGTAAATCCTTAAGATCTACCGGATTTTGGCTATTGGCAGCATAAGTAATTCTTTGAACTAATCCTTCATTCTCACGAGGTAATTGATAAAGTCGAAGAAGGACATAAGCTTGAGCATTCTGCTGAAGCAAATTAGGTTCTTGCAAGGTTTTAAATATGGTCATGCATGTTTGACCGCCGTTAATAATTTGCAAGTTTTCAACACGTACCTTATAGTCACCATCTTGTAGTGCATTATATGAAAAACTATCGCAAGTCAGAGTTACACCATTATTGTAGAAGTAGAAATTGTTTTTTTCATCACTGGTTAAAGTATGACGAATACCCTCATTAACGCGATTTCCTTGCAAGCCTAAGTAGCGACGAATATTACGCTCTAACAATCGTTCACCATGTCGCTCAATAAGTGCTGCAATTTCAGCTACCGAAATTCTGCCTACCAATACTCGGCTAAACTCCATATCTTCAATGATAGCTTTACCACTTAGCTGCAAAGTATCTTTTACTGGTCTGGAAGCTTGGAGAATTTTGACCAAGCGTTCATGATTCACATGTTCCCACGTAACCTGATCACCGAAACCAGTGCGTTCCAGAGCTTCCTGGGCAGAGACATTCCACTTCAGCCCATTGTTACAAGCTAACGCACGAACTTGTGGAATATAGCCATCTCGAATCAAGCTGCGGGCTTCTTCCACTTTAGCAAGGAGTCTTTCATTAATATATTCTAGTTTAGCTACTGGATTAAATAAATACTGGATTGCGTTGATTAGACTGTCTGTACCCTCTTCTGGAAAATTTGAATTTCCTTCGAGGTTATTCTTATACTTTGCTTGAAATAAGCTAACTGTAAATTCACCATCATACTCTTCAGAGATATGCATGGCATCCACTCCAAAGTCACCACCACCTTCGGTTAAACAATCGAAAGCATCATCTCCCTCTAAATCCAAGATGGTTTGAACACATAGGTATACAAATGATAGAGACTTGAGCCTACCTTCATCTTTGATACGTAACTCTTCAGAGGATTTTTGACGAATATCTTCAATGATTGATGCTAATCGTTGATCAATAATAGATGCATTGATATTCATATATTTATCTACCGAATGTATTATCAAAAGCTTATCTGATTCTCACAGCTTTGATCAATAGTGATTGCCAACTCGACGGTGATGCACTGCCGTTAAGCCAACATCCTTAGCCACCCGACCATCAGCCACCGTGGCATAGACAATGTGGTGATCATTACAAGCTAAGCGACTAACCACCTCGCATTCTAAATAGGCCAAAGCATCAGTGAGAAGGGGAGTACCGTTAGTAGCAGTCTGAGTTTTGACTCCAGCAAACCGATCGGCTCCTGGTGCAAACCTTTTCAAGAAGTGGCGCATCAATAATTGATAGTTACCTTCTTCTAGAATATTTAAAATAAACTTATCGCCCACCTGCATTAATGAATCGATCGCCCGATCATTCGCCACCGCGATCGAAACTCCCAACGGCTCAAAGCTAGCCTGAGTCACCCAAGAAGCTAACATTGCACTACTGGAATCACCTTTTTTGGCCGTAATAATATACAACCCACCACTAATCCGCCCCAAAGCTTTATCTAAATCAGAATCCAGCGACTTCATTTGCTTGATCGCCTGTTCTTTAGTCAACAACTGGCCAAGGTCAGTACCAGCTTCCTCGCACTGCTGATAAACCGCCTCCGTGGGTACATCTAACACCCGGATTGGTGGGAAAGCCACGATCGCCCCAATTTCTCGGAACCTAGTCAAAATCGGATCCACAGGTTCATCGTCACCGCCATAAGATTCTAATAATCCCACCGCTTGCTTGCCGGTGATTGCCGCTAACACTGTACCGATCGCCGCCGTCGCAGTTCCGGCAGTAGCTGGCGGCATCGCAATCACAATCCCGGTACTGCGCCCAACCAATTCCTGGACTTCTTGCGGATCGGAGGCATTTAGATCCATCATTTCTACTGCGACACTGGTTTTGGTAATGCCTCGGGCGATCGATTGAGTCAACCGATCGCTATATCCGTAGTCTGACACATAAAATACTGCTACCGTAGTCTCAGCTTTAGCCTTTACCTGACTCCACTGCCGATATCGATCGATCAACTCGGTGGTGTTGTACTTCAGCATTGGACCATGACCAGTCCCGACAATTGTCACCTCGGGTAACTCACCCATCCGTTTTAGGGCAGAGAGCACTGATCGAGCATTAGGAGCCATTAAACACTCATAGTAAAACCGATAGTCTGGCGAAATGCGCTCTAAATCTTCATCAAAGTTGGCATCAGAGCAATAATGCAAGCCAAAAGCATCGCACGTATACAAAATCTGGGTGCCGTGGTCGTAAGTAAAAATGGTATCTGGCCAGTGCAAATTAGGAGCCATCACAAACTCTAGTTCGTGACCCTGACCCAGATCGATCTTGTCGCCGTTTTTAATAATTTGGGTGGTGAACTCTTGATGAACAAAGTTTTTGAGAAACTCGATCGCCACTTTAGAACCCACCACTGTAGCCTGGGGAGCCAAAGCCAACACATCTTTCACCAGGCCACTGTGGTCTGGCTCGGTATGGCTGATGACCAGGTAATCAATTTTGCTGGGGTCAATTTGGCCATGCAAAGCATCCAAATAAAGCTGCCGGAACTTTTCGTGGGAGGTATCTACCAAGGCCAGCTTGTCACCTTGAATAATGTAGGAATTATAGGTGGTGCCGTTTTGCAAGCCAAACTCAATATCAAATCGATCGCGTTCCCAATCTAGCGATCTAATGGTGGTGGTATGGGCAGCAACTGCTGCTGTTTGGATGGTGAGCCGCTTGGTAACTGTTGCTGGAACCATTGGTATTCCTCCCGCATCTTGAATGTGTAAGTATTTGTTCTTATTGTGGCATGATTGCGTGGTACGGGTTAGGGTCAGGGTAAATTTTCTTGCCAATAGGCACCAACTTGCGCTAACATATTAGTTCTATGGCGAGTGTCGCCAAGTGGTTAAGGCAGCGGCTTGTGGTGCCGCCATTCGCGGGTTCGACCCCCGTCATTCGCCCTCATAGGTCAAAAGGGACAGAAATTAATTTCTGTCCCTTTTGTCATACGGTAGCACTTTTATGGCATCTATCTGAATAATACCTATCTAAGTAAACAAGTTTAATCATTATGATATGTCACTTAATCAGCTACTAAATACCGAAGGTATTATTAAACAGGGTGAGGCAGCTTATCATCTTGCTAAATCTGGAGATAGTGATTCAATCAATATTTTGCTGGACAATTTAGAACATCTTAGTGATGAGGCTAGAGCCAATGCTGTCGATATGGCTGTAGATGGCATTTTCTCAACAGCACCAAGCAGCTTACAGCCTCTGATGGATCGCCTGCAGCCGCCGTCATTATCAGCAGATAAGGCCGCTTATATATTGGGTGAGGTTGCTTGTAGGCAGGGACAATCTAGAGATCCAGCAATTTTACCTGCTCTTTTGCAAGCACTAGATAAAAACTTAAATCTTGGTGGTATCAATGCAGCTACAGGATGTATTTATGGAATTCGAGAATGTGCTCGCGCTGGTTCAATTCCAGCAGCAGATATGATGATGAAGAAGGTGCTAGCTGTCGCTGATCAGCCGCAGCCAGAGTTTAATATTTGGTATTTGACCCTAGCCATGGAGGTTTTAGCTATTAACAAAGCCGATAATTCCAAAATTTTTGGTAGCGATCTGATGGATCAACTTCAATTTTTATCTGTGAATAGCAAAGTGCGTGAACAGCTTGAGAGTTGGGTTAAAGAAGTAATAGAATAAAGTTCTGAGTATATCGGAACCAGTAGTAGAGTCCACTGGTTCCGACAACTTTCCAATTGACTTTAGGCTCAGCATTTTTTGTGCTCACTCCCATTTCTGACAGCCATTGTTCCTTCACAAGGTATACAAACTATCATGCTAAAAGGCATACCAATTATGCCTTACGGAACTCACATCAACTCCGGACAGTCCCAGAGAGATCGCGACATCCTTGCTGAGTTCAATTAACCAGTATTTCGCATTCCAGCCGCGATACCATTAATAGTCAACAGCGCTCCATCTAACAGATCGCTTTTCTTGTCACGGTAGGCTGTAGGAAGCTGAAAATCGTACTTACGCAGGCGACTGAGCAACGAAACTTGTAAGAAGCCTAGAGGCACAATACTGCCATTGCGCAGTTGCACCGATCTCTGTAACTCTGGGTTGTCATCTAAGAAATTAGCATGGCCAGCGATCGCCAGCACCAATCTGGCAGTCCGATCGAACTCAGCCTCAATTTCATCAAACAGCGCCATGAATTTTCCTTTATCCTCAGGCAAAGTCAGCTCTTGCACATAGTGCCGAGCAATCTGCATGTCCACTTTAGCCAGAGTCATTTCTACCTTAGAAATAGTCATGCTAAAAAAGCGCCAATCTCGATAAAAAGATCGTAGCAACTGAAAATTCTCATCTGGACTCTCGGCAATAAATTCCTCCAGAGCTGCCCCAACACCATACCAAGCCGGAAGTAAAAAGCGGCTCTGTGTCCAGCTAAACACCCAAGGAATTGCTCTGAGACTAGCTAAATCTTTCTTGCCCTGGCGGCGAGCCGGACGGGATGAAATTTGGAGCTTACTGATTTCTTCGATCGGTGTTACTTGATGGAAAAAATCAATAAATTCTGGTCGCTCATAAATCAGCTTACGGTAATAGTAGCGAGATTTTGCCGACAGCTTTTCAATAATCTGATTCCATTCCTCAATGCCATCATAGCTACCAGTTAACAGGCTCACCCCAATCGTGGCGGTAACTACTTTTTCTAAGTTGTACAGCGCCAACTCTGGCAAAGAATACTTAGAAGCCAAGACCTCGCCCTGTTCAGTAATTTTAATTCGGCCATTTACACTATTGCTGGGCTGAGCACGAATCGCATCATAAGAAGGACCACCACCACGACCTACCGAACCACCGCGACCATGAAAAATCCGTAGCTTTACATCAAATTGATCGGCGATCGCCTGTAAGGCCAACTGAGCTTTGTGGATTTCCCAGTTACTACTCATAAAGCCCGAGTCTTTGTTGCTATCAGAATAGCCCAGCATTACTTCCTGCAAATCAGGGGTCAATAGCGGTTTCGTGACTTCATAACCGCCTGCTAATGCCGCCCGATATAAGGGCAAACTAAACAGCTCCGTCATCACACCGGGCGCTTTTTGGAGATCTTCTACCGTTTCAAACAACGGCACAATCCGCAGCGTGCTAATGCCGGTAGACGGATCAAACAATCCAGATTCTTTGGCGAGTAACATCACTTCCAGCACATCACTGGCCTCGTGGCTCATGCTGATGATATAGGTGTGGCAAATATCTAAGCCAAACTCTTGCTGCATCAGACGCAACACCCGAAAAGTCTCGATTGCCTCCCTTGCTTCTTTGGCCTCTTTTTCTCTAGCTTCTTTGGCCTCTTTCGTCTCTTTAACCTCACTATTATTTTTGACTTCTTTGCCAAATGGAATTTCACCAGGAATCAGTGGTCGCCTGGTCTGTAACTCTGTTGCTAACCAGCGAATTTTTTCATCTTCACTCATTTGCAAATAAGGCTTCGGCAGTATTTGCAAATACTCGGTAATTTTGGCGACTGTATTGGCATGGACAGTGCTCTCTTGGCGAATATCTAGATGGGTGAGATTGAAACCAAAGACTTCTACTTGGCAAATCAAGTTTTCGATCGCCCCCACTAACAAACCATTAGATTTTAAGCTGTGCTGAATAATTCGTAGCTCCGCCAAAAACTCTGAGCTATGCTGGTAATAGGTATGAACAACTTTTGGCTCGCGGCCATCAGCCTGCAAAACTTCTCGTTCTGTCACCTTGTCATTATGAGCGATAGTATTTTTTAACCGCTCAGCAATATAGCAGAGTTTCATTCGATAGGGTTCACGAATATAGCGGTGAGAATTGCTGCTGTACACCTTGGGCAAATTAGTCGCATCATACCCCAAGGTATTGAGCAATTCTGGCGAAACCTGGCTACGATTGGCCGACAGGCTCAGCAAGTTGCTCACCTCTTTAATGGCTGCTTGATATTTGCCTAAAACCATGCCTCTTTGATAACAGGCTGTGCGCCAGGTAACGTGAGAAGTCACTGAGGGGTTGCCATCTCGATCGGAGCCGACCCAAGAACCAAACCGACAAAAATCGTGGGCAGGCGGCTCTATTTCTGGAAAAACTTGCTTTAAGGAATACTGCAAACGCTGAAAAAGCTGAGGAGCGGCATCGAACAATACTTCTTCAAAATAATGCAAAGTATAGTCAACTTCATCTAGCACAGAGGGCTTGAACTGATGAATTTCGTCGGTAAACCACCATAGCCGAATTTCTTCGCGGAGAGATTCGGTCAAGCGGATCACTTCCCAAGCATCACTGTTGACTAGCTCGCTGGGATCATTGGTTTGTCGATCGAGATCTTCTAAAATTCCGGCAATCCGTCGCTGTTTGTTGCGAATGGTG
>JAYUSV010000116.1:0-7271 GCA_043755495.1 Synechococcales cyanobacterium | reverse complement strand
CCAGTTTTCAATCCGATGTGGCGGCAAGGCATGTTTGTGCTGCCATTCATGGCGCGCTTGGGCGTTACCAAGTCTTGGGGTGGTTGGAGCGTTATTCCGGGCGAATCGGCAGCCGATGCGGGCTACTGGTCGTTTGAAGGCGTTGCGGCTGCTCACATTGTCTTGTCTGGACTGCTGTTTTTAGCTGCTATTTGGCACTGGGTATATTGGGATTTGGATCTTTTCAAAGATCCTCGTACTGGCGAACCTGCTTTAGACTTGCCCAAGATGTTTGGTATTCACCTGTTCTTGTCGGGGCTTTTATGCTTTGGCTTTGGAGCATTTCACCTCACCGGTCTGTTTGGTCCAGGGATGTGGGTGTCTGATCCTTACGGTATTACTGGTCATGTGCAGCCAGTGGCTCCCGAATGGGGACCGTCGGGCTTTAACCCCTTCAATCCGGGCGGCGTAGTGGCTCACCACATCGCGGCAGGAACCGTTGGAATTATTGCTGGCTTGTTCCACTTGACTGTTCGCCCACCAGAGCGTTTATACAAAGCGCTGCGGATGGGGAATATCGAGACGGTATTGTCTTCGAGTATTGCTGCGGTGTTCTTTGCTGCTTTTATCGTGGCTGGAACTATGTGGTATGGCAATGCAACCACTCCGATAGAGCTATTTGGCCCGACTCGTTACCAGTGGGATGGCGGCTACTTTACTCAAGAAATTTCCCGCCGAGTTCAAGGCAGTATTAACGAAGGTAAAACTGAAGAGCAAGCTTGGCAGGCAATCCCTGACAAACTGGCCTTTTACGATTACGTCGGTAACAGCCCTGCTAAAGGCGGTCTGTTCCGCACTGGAGCTATGGATAAAGGCGACGGTATCGCTCAATCTTGGTCTGGCCACCCGATCTTCAAAGATTCTGAAGGTCGTACATTGAATGTGCGTCGCCTACCTAACTTCTTTGAAACCTTCCCAGTTGTGATGACTGACTCTGAAGGTGTCGTGAGAGCCGATATTCCGTTCCGACGGGCAGAATCGAAGTATAGCTTCGAGCAAGCTGGCGTAACTGCGACTTTCTACGGTGGTGCTTTGAATGGTCAAACTTTCAAGGAGCCTGCTCAAGTCAAGGCGTTTGCCCGGAAAGCTCAAGGCGGCGAAATCTTTGAATTCGATCGAGCTACTTTGAACTCTGACGGTGTATTCCGCACTAGCCCTCGTGGTTGGTTTACTTTTGGTCATGCAGTGTTTGCACTGTTGTTCTTCTTTGGCCACTTGTGGCACGGTGCTCGGACTATCTACCGCGATGTATTCGCTGGGGTAGAAGAAGGTATCGAAGAACAAATCGAGTTTGGTAAGTATGCGAAGCTTGGTGATGTCACAACCATCAAGAAAGAAGCGACATAATAGAAGTAGCAGGAGAGAATAGAACTCTCTCCTGCTGTTGTTATTAAATCTGTAGAGGAATAAATGGAAGCTACTATTTATATTTTGGTAACAGCTTTGGCACTAGGAGTAGTCTTTTTTGCTATTGCTTTTCGGGAACCCCCGCGCATTCCCCGCAGCGGTGACAAGGACTAATTGATGTTCTGTTAATAAGCCTCATCTTCACCCCATCAGTAAGGTGGGGCTTATTTTTGGTTAAAACTATTAAAGTTGATCTTCCCATGGGCAAAGCTAAATCGATGAATTGGTCAAAGCTGCTGTACCCTCAGCGTTTAGGTCGCACCCAAGCTGAAGATTTGACTGTGGCGCGTACCCCTTTTCAAAGAGACTTTGATCGATTAATTTTCTCGGCAGCTTTTCGGCGACTCAAAGACAAAACCCAAGTTTTTTCTTTGAGCCAAAATGATTATGTGCGCACCAGGCTGATCCATAGCTTAGAAGTAGCCAGTGTTGGTCGATCACTAGGGCGAGTAGTAGGTGAAAAAATTATTACCCAAGTAGAGCATATTACGGTGGCGGATATTGGTGATATTGTGGCCGCTGCTTGTATTGCTCATGATATTGGCAATCCGCCCTTTGGCCATTCGGGCGAAAATGCTATTCGATCGGGCTTTCAGGCTTGGCAAAAATCGGAGCCTACATTAAACTTATCGGCGGCTCAAAGAGCTGATTTAGATAACTTTGAAGGCAATGCCCAGGGCTTTCGGATTTTGGCACGGTTAGAGATTCCTCATCGACCGGGGAGTTTGCAGCTTACTTGCCCCACGATCGCCGCTTTTGCTAAGTATCCCCGTCAATCTCAGCCCGGTTCGACCGCCAAATACGGTTTTTTTCAGGCCGATCGAGAGTTGTTTGCGACGGTTGCCGAGACGGTGGGTTTGTTGCCTAGGGGTGTTGGGGCTTGGTGTCGGCATCCGCTAACTTTTTTGGTGGAGGCGGCAGATGATATTTGCTATTTGATTATTGATATTGAAGATGGCTATCAGATGGGCTATTTGAGTTTTGGGGAGGTGGTGGAGTTGTTGAATGAAATTGCCTGTTTAGATATTTCCCTGGAGCCAGGGGCAGAGGCGGAGCAGGTGACGCATTTGCGAGCGAAGTCGATCGATATATTAGTTCGAGAAGCATCAGATAATTTTCTGGCTCATGAGGCGGCGATGTTGCGCGGTGAGTTTGAGGGAGATTTGTTATCACTGAGTAGCCATCGGCAGGCGTTGGCTACTATTAATGAGAAGGCTCGTCGATCGATCTTTCAGCATCCTCATGTGGTGGGGGTGCAAATTGCCGGATATGAGGTGTTGGGTAAGTTGTTTATGGAGTTTGCTAATGCGTTGCATCAGCCCCAGGATTCTAAAAGCCAGTTGGTGTTGCAGATGTTACCAGCAGCTTATCGTCCCCAGGTCGATGAAGATAGTTATCAGCAGTTATTGCGGGTGACAGACTTTATTTCGGGTATGACTGATTCTTATGCAACTAGGTTATTTCAGCAATTTTCGGGGATTTCGCTACTGTAAGCTCGATCGATCATTTTTTCTACGGCATCCACCATAACTTCTGGTTGATCGACGCTGACGAAGATGGCGAGGAATATTTAGAGTATCTTCAGAAAATTTGGTGTTATTGTTGGCAAAACCAACCCGCATTTCTTCCCGTAGGCCGAGCACCAGGTCTTTGAGTTCTGTGGTTTCTGTTTTAGTATTTGGTGGCATGGCGACAGGTTTATAAGCGTCAACTTAATTATATAGCGAAGGGGAGGTGTTGGCCTCCCCCGACTAGCTACCCTTCTGTCAGGCGAGTTAATGTCACGCATTGGGGTAAGTTAGCTTCATCGATCGATACTGCATAATCACCAAATTTCCGGGGAGGTTCATTGGGCTTAATTAGCTGGGCTGTAATTCGATCAAACAATTTATGTGCTGGGGCGTTGCCTAGTTTGCTTTCATGCGAGAAGACATACAAGCCGCGTGGTGCCATTAATCCGCGAGAGGCCGATCGATCGAAGTCCCACATTTTTTGTAGTGCATCCCAAAATAATTCTAGATCTTTTGACGTAACACCAGTCTGAGCTGCCAAATGAGGCGAAAAGAAGCCATGGCCTCTATATAATCCATAAGGGATCAATGCTTTGCGACCAATCTCGGTGATTTTACCGCCCTTGCCCTTATCTTTACCATCTTCATCGATTACTTCTACCTTGGCATCTTCAGGCTTAGTAATAGCGATTCTGGTAATAGCTATATCTAACGGCATGATTGGATCTTGCGATCGAGCAAAAGTCATTTGCACCGAGCCACGCACTTGACCACAGTTCACCCCCGTAGTCATGACCGCGCCAAACATCCGAATATCATAGAAGTTTTTGCACATTACGCAAATGCGCTTGGGCATCTTTGACCAGCTCACCCATCACCTTACCAGGAGTGCTAGCAGCAGCCGAATAGTATCGATCGATCAAGGTAGTATTAATTTCAGGCAAGGCCGCCTTTTGAATATTTTCTAAGTGAGCTAGCAACCGACCACAATGGTAAGCCATCGTATCTTTTTCGTCTTCAAAGCTGGGATCGAGGTTAAGTTCCTGCATGTTTTCCATAGGGTTGTGAGTTGCTGTAACTAGTTGAGTCGTCAAAATCAGTTTAATTAATGCCGCTCGGGGATGAGAGATAGATTGCTCGATCGCTGTCCGTCGCACCGCTTGTGCCAGCATATTTAGGGACAATTTGCCACCATTGATCGCTATATCTAGCAGTTTGGCCGCAGATAAATCCAAATCTTTAGTGACATCTCGATATAGTGGTCGCAGCAGCCGTCGCATCGATAAATAGGGTTTTGGGATGATTTGACCACATTCATTGACAATCAACATGGCCGCAAACCATGCCTGTAAATTTTTCCCAGCTCGGGGTATGGGAATATTGATATAATTCCGCACAACCGCTCTGCCACCGCTGGCTGTGAGGCTCAGGGCATAAAATTGATCAACCTCAACACCATATTGTTGTCTGCCCAATCGAGGTGCATCGAAAAAATTACGGACTTCAGCAGTTTGAAAAGAATCATGGTTTTCCTCTAATAATTCTTCATCTTCCTGCTCGATCACACTGCTGTAAAAAAGCCTGAAATTCTGGGTTGTACTTGCCAATATCGTGAAATAACCCTACATAGTGGGCAATTTTACCAGCACCAATTTTTTGGGCAAACCCCTCTGCTAAACCTGCCACTTCATCTAAATGTTCTTTTAAATCGTGCCATTTATTTGGATCATGATCGCTCGGGGTATGGGCGTAAAACTTGTTAGACACGCTGGCTCCAGTAACAAATAATTGCTAAAGATGATATTGTAGCTGATGTTTATTAATGGGGTGCAAGTCGATCAAATTGTCCATAATACCCGACTGACAAACCCAAGTCTCCTACTTCTGGTGACATAATTAAAAGGTATGTCGAGAATCAAAAGACTAAATGACTAGCAAGAAAAGAAAAATCTGGCCAAATTCCCAAGTAGTGGGCAAAACAATCGGCCAATCTCTATCGGTGTTTCGCTATGGAGGCAAAGCCTTAAACTTAGTTTGGACTACCAGTCGGCAGTTGACTATAGCATTAGCCATTTTGGCACTAGTGGGTGGATTGTTACCAGGATCGATCGCCTACATTGGCAAACTAATTGTAGATAGCGTCGTATTAGCCAACCGCAGCGGTTTACTGACAGATCGACAGAATGCCCTGGGCTACGTAGCCCTAGAAGCAGTCCAAATTATCTTGTTAGCAGCCACCCAAAAAGGATTAGTGGTCTGTCAATCACTCTTGCGAGTTCTACTCGCCCAACGAGTCAACGAGCTAATTCTAGAAAAAGCCCTGACCCTAGATCTGGCGCACTTTGAAGACTCCGAATTTTACGACAAAATGAGCCAAGCTCGATCGCAGGCTTCTAGTCGTCCTTTGTCTTTAATTAGCCGCACCTTTGGCTTGGGTCAATCGGCCTTGACTCTCTTGACCTTTAGTAGCTTACTCTGGCAATTTTCTGGTTGGGCAGTGCTGGTGTTAATTGCTACCGCTATTCCTTCTTTTATTGCCGAAACTCGGTTTTCGGCACATGCCTTTAGGTTGTTTCGGTGGCGATCGCCAGAAACCCGCCAGCAGCATTATTTAGAAACCTTGCTAGCGCGGGAAGACTACGCCAAAGAAGTGCAGCTCTATCAGCTCGGAGATATGCTGTTACAGCGTTATCGGGAAATCTTTCATCGTCTTTATCAAGAAGACCGCGATCTGACCCTGAAAAAAGGGTTGTGGGGATATTTATTGGGTTTGCTGAGCACCGGGGCATTTTATGCCGCCTACGCTTGGATGGTGGTTGCGGCGATCGGGGGAGCAATCACTTTGGGCGAAATGACGATGTATTTGGTGGTGTTTCGGCAGGGACAGGCTACATTTACTTCGGCGCTAACTTCGATCGGTGGCATGTATGAAGATAACTTGTACCTGGCGAATCTTTATGAGTTCTTAGAGCAGCCGATGCCCCAGTCTCAGGGGAAAGTTACCCGGGGGATATCTCTGGATGGCATTCGGTTTGAGCAGGTTTCTTTTAGCTACCCAGGTAGCCATCAATCAGTTCTAACCAATATTTCGCTACATTTGCCCTTGGGTGAAAAGCTGGCGATCGTCGGTGAAAATGGCTGTGGAAAAACTACCTTAATTAAATTATTAACGAGGTTATATATTCCTAGTAGTGGCAGAATTTTGTTGGATGGGGTGGATTTGAACGATTGGGATATTGATGCGTTGCGGCGCAGAATTGGAGTGATTTTTCAGAATTTTGTGCAGTATCAGTTCACTGCAGGCGAAAATGTGGGCGTGGGAGATGTAGGACATTTGAATAACCACACGGAGTGGGAGACTGCGGCAAATAAGGGGATGGCCAAGCCTTTTATTGATGCTCTACCCCAGGGGTTTAATACCCAGTTAGGCAAGTGGTTTAAAGATGGTCAAGAGTTATCGGGGGGACAGTGGCAGAAAATTGCCCTATCCCGGGCTTTTATGCGATCAAATGCCGATATCTTGATCTTAGATGAACCGACAGCAGCGATGGATGCAGAGGCGGAGATGAATATTTTTAATCATTTTGGTTCTTTGACTCAAGATAAAATGGTGGTGTTAATTTCTCATCGGTTTTCTACGGTGCGAATGGCAGATAAAATTGTGGTGATGGCTGGTGGTGAAATTATTGAGCAGGGCAGCCATGAGCAGTTGTTAGCAAAGCAAGGGCGCTATGCTCATCTTTTTTCATTACAGGCTGCTGGGTATCAATAATGAGTCTTAAAAAGAAGTCTGCGACTGCTTTTTAAGACTTGCACAGGATCAAGAAATAGACCCAGAAAATCAGCACTCTAACCAGGAATAAATTTCATCGAGATACCATTCATGCAATAGCGTAAACCGGTAGGTTTGGGGCCATCCTCAAACACATGGCCCAAATGACCTCCACAGCGGCGACAATGTACCTCCGTGCGCCTCATCATCAACTGGCCATCAACCGAAGTGCCGATCGAGTTAGGAATTGGGTCATAAAAACTTGGCCAGCCGGTACCACTATTAAACTTGGTTTCTGAGACGAACAAAGGCAACTCGCAGCCCGCACAGGCAAAAGTACCCTTGCCATATTCTTTGTCTAATATACTGCTGCCCGGTCTTTCGGTGCTCTCTTTACGCAGTACATTAAACTGTTCAGGAGTTAGGACTTTACGCCATTCCTCTTCAGTTTTATTGATTTCGAACGATTCTGGTGTAGTTGTCATGGTTGAGGGTTTCCGTAATAAAAAATAGGCTCCACCAGCGGCACCAGCTAAAACTAC